>JAFDIC010000311.1 GCA_019308525.1 Deltaproteobacteria bacterium | reverse complement strand
ACGCCCTGGCAAAGCTCCTTCAGCCCCGTAACGATCTCAGTGAATATCTCGATGCTGGCCTTCTCCCTGTCCGGTGCCTTGGCCATCTTCTTGATAATCCAGTCGGGAACGAGCCCTGATTTGAAATGTCGGTTCAGGAACTGCGCCATACCCGCTGTCTTCAGTATCATAACTTCCGCGACAACCGGCACCTCAAACGTGCTGACCCTTTTCATAAATTTCTCGAACTTGTCAAGGTCGAATACAGGGGTCGACAGGAAATAGCCGGCACCCTGCCTTGTGAGTTCCTCCATCTCTTTCATCTCCAGCTCAGGCACTTCCTTTCCCCACCGAGATTCCACGCCCGAACCGAATGTAAACTCAACACCCTGTCCCAGTTCCTTACCGTCAACCGTAACCCCGCCCTTGAGATGATCTAGCACGGACAGGAGTTTCCCCGAGTCCACGTGAAAGAACATGATCTCCTGAAGGCTGTCCCCCGTTATTCGGTAGTCCTCGGTAAAAACCAGGAGATTCTCAACGCCGGATTCATGGGCACGAAGCAGATCCTGCTGCAACTGGAGCCGATTCTTTTCCCTGGTAGTCGTCTGGTAGATGGCATTGAACCTGTTTTGACAAAGCAACTGGCAGGTCCGGTGAGAGTCTGCAACGATTCCCTCCAGTTCCAGTTCACTGACCGTAACTCCGTCCACTCGACCACGCACCTGTTCCAGCCTTTTTACAATGTCTTCCGGCCTTTCCTCTATGGGAGGTTGAATTTCGGAGGTTACTATGAATTTCTTCTCCCTTAATGCCTCTTCCAGTTTCATGACCGCCTCGCGGAGTGAATCTTGATGATCTCTGTCATGGTCCTCCCCTTGAGCCTAGGCTGCCTGCGAGCTTTCGACCTGGAGTATTTTCGCCACCTCTTCCCTTAGTTTCGGAAGGGGTAATGGCTTTGAGAAGCAGAGATCTGCGCCGTATTCTTTCATCTCGGCGAATTTCTCGTCATCGAGGTAAGCAGAGAGGACAATGATCTTAATGTCCCTTGTCTCACGATCATCCCTTATCTTCTTGCATACTTCGTATCCATTGATATCAGGCATCATAATATCGAGTATGAGGAGATGGGGTTTGAAATGGCTTATTTGTAGACCGGCCTCAAAGCCATCTGATGCGGACACTATCTCATAGTCGTGCTCCTCTTCCTCAAGGGCCTGAACAATTGTCTCCACTATTATCGCATCATCGTCCACAATGAGGATCCTCTTACGTTCGTCGCCACCCTCCTTTTCAGGAAAGGGAATACCCTGTTTTTTCATGAAACTTTCCAGGTCTGTCCTCTTTATCCGCCGGTGCCCCCCTACTGGCCGGTAGGCCTTGATATGCCCAGCCTCGATCCAGTTGATCAGGGTCTTGGGCGAGACGCTGCAATACTTGCTTGCCTGGAACACTGTTAAGATATCCTTCATGGGTTCCCCTCCGAGGATTTTTGATTTTTATGATTATTCCATTTATTGCAGCATGTCAAGAATTTTTTATATATTGTTTTAATATATTATAATAAAGTGCCATTAAGCCACCTCCATCCCCGAACACCCTGGCGCCCCTATTGGAATGGTGAGAAAAGATAGAATCCAATTGGTGAGAGCAGGGGATAGAATCTCATCCCTTTTCCATTGCCGGCAAGACTATGGTAAAAGTTGTGCCACGTCCCCATTCACTAGATACCCTTATATCCCCTCCATGGTCTCTTATGAAGCCGTAGCAGACCGAGAGCCCAAGACCCACATCCTTTACCGAGTCTTTGGTCGTAAAGAAGGCGTCAAATATCCTCCTCTTGTTTTCCTCTTTGATACCCGTCCCCGTATCCTTTATCTCAACGACGATGTTGCCCTCTTGAGCAAAGGTCCTTATCTCCAGAGACCCTCCCTCCGGCATCGCATCCCTGGCATTGGAAATCATGTTGAGAAATACCTGTCTCAACTGGTTTCTTGAAGCGTAAGCCATGCCCAAATCAGGGGCAAAATCCGTCCTTACCTTTATGGAATGTTCCTGCATCTGCTTCCCCACCAGGAGCATTATCTCCCCTAGTATCTCGTTGATATCAGTCGGCCGCCTTTCTTCCTCCTCGGGTCTTGAAAAGCTCAACATCTTGCGGAGCATCTCGGTCAGCCTGACGGTCTCAGACAGGGCCATGTCCAGTATCTTTCGCCTCTTGCTGGTCGAAGGAATCTCTGTCTTGAGAAGTTCAAGAGTATTCATTATTCCGTAGAGGGGGTTATTCAACTCATGGGCTATCTGGGAGGTAAGCTTTCCCATGGCAGCGAGTTTCTCAGATTGCAGCAACTTTTCCTGGGTCTCTCCCAGCTTCCTTTCCATTTCCAAGAATTCCTTGAGGTCCGCAAATATGCCTACAGAGGCTATTTCATTTCCTTCTGAGTCATATAGCATGGCCGCTGAAAGATTCCCTTGGATTATCTGCCCATCCCTCCTCACATGAACCATGGGATAGGATCTCAATACACCCTTTCCCCCGTATTCAGGGCTCCTTATCATCCTCATCACTTCTTTTGCCATGCCCTCCGGGTAGATCTTTTTTATGTTCATCCTTCCAATCACCTCCTCGGCGCCATACCCGAGGATCTCTTCCGCGGCCCTGTTCCAAAGAATGATATTTCCCTTGAGGTCCGTGGCCATGATCGCATTTGGAGAACTCTGAATTATCTTGTTCAGGAAATCGTTGGCCTCCTTGAGTTTCTGTTCCATGTCCTTGCGTTCTGATTGATCCACATTGATGCCCTCATAGCCAATGATATTTCCCTCCCCGTCGTACCTCGCATGGGCCGTTAGGAGGATGGGAACCGGTGTTCCATCCTTCTTCTTGAAATAGACTTCGAAATTGACAACCCTCCCGTCCCGCTCAATAAGCTCCTGGAACCTCTTGCGGTCTTCCGGGTTCAGGTACAAATCCCGCGCTATGTTCATGGTAAGGAATTCTTCCTTGTCTTCGTATCCGAGCATGTCAAGGAGCGCTCTATTGACGTCCAGGAACTTGCCTCTTCTCGTACTGATGAATACCCCGCAACCGACGTGTTCGAACAACCTCCTGTAGTCCTCTTCTGATGCCCTGAGCCTTGCCTCGTCCATCTTCTGCTTGGTGATATCACGGAAGATGCTTACCTTGAGTCTGGTACCATCCCCGTCTTTCAAGGGGAACTCGATGATGTCATAGGTCTGCTTCTTTTTCTCTATGTGTTGTTCCCACCTGACGCTTGATCCGGCAAAGACCTCTTCCGCCCTGCACCAAGGACAAATTTCTGCTGAATCGTGCAAGAGCTGATGGCACTTCTTTCCCACTCCCTCTCCAAACTCATCTATCATGATCTCATTCATGTACCTGATGTTGAACTCTTCATCTATCAAGTAGACCCCGTCTACCAGGGCATCAAAGATGGCAGTGGTCTTCCCGTCACTGGACTCAAACATGGTGAACCTCCCTTCCCCCGGGTGTCTCACCCCCATCTAGCGCATGGGGAATGCTTCATACCAGTCTCACCTATTTTTGACTTTTTTACTATAGCATAATTTTTCTGGTGATACACCCAGAGGGAGGACGGCAAAGATCCGGGGCCAGAGGCCCGGCTTTGGTCTAAGCCTAGAGGGCATGATTTGTTGTTCTCGCGCTGGCAAAATCCGAAATCCGAATCTCGAAATTCGAAACAAAATCAAATATCAAATGTCCTAAGGACAAAAACAAAATCATAATCGCTACGCCTATTGTCTGGATCATTTGAATTTTGATCATTAAGTATTGTTTCGGATTTCGTGTTTCGGATCTAAAGCCTTTTCATTTCTTAAGGCAGAGCCAATGATCTCCGACCTGGCCCTGAGGACCAGGTTTCCGTGTTAGAATGAAAGGGAGCAAGGCTCTTCACCGGTTCCCCTTATCACGCAGACCACCCAATTGTGGAAAATTGACCGCATGACAAAAAAAGCCCCGACCCATCGGCCGGGGCTTTGTCGTGACGAGATTCAGCGGCTCTTGTTTATTCCCACTCCTCCTCCAGGTCCACGCCATCTCTCTCGTATTGTGCGTCCCTCAGTTCGTGGGCCTTTTGCACCTCCTCTTCGCTCCAGGGTTCGACTATGAGGGAATCCGCCACCATTTCCCAGAGATACTTTGTTTCAATGCCCAGGTCATATTCCTTGGTGAGACTCTTCATTATCTGGTCCCTGCAATTGTGGCAGGGAGCCACCACGATTTTGGCGCCCGTGTCTTTTATCTGTTTTGCCTTGACGCGGCCGTAAAAGACCCTCTCCTGCTCATAGGGCATGGCCCAGGCACCACCCCCCGCCCCGCAACAATAGTTATTCATTCTGGAGGGATACATTTCAACATATTCTTCGCAACACTGCTGCACGATCCAGCGGGGCTCCTCAAAGTAGCCGTGCCCGAAGGCCTTTTGCCCCTTTCGGCCGTAATTGCACGGATCATGGAGGGTCACGCGCTCTTTGTGGGCGGACCTGTCCACCTTGATTCTTCCCGTCTCCAGGTATTCCTTCAACAGGTCGTGCACGGAAACTACCCTGTACTTGTCAAAGACCTCGGGGAACCAGTTCTGCAGACCAAGCCTGGTCGCAAAATAGGCATGGCCTCATTCCGGCAAGAGGAGCGTCTTGCATTCAAGTCGCTCCAGGTGTTCCACTATCCTGCCTACGAAGGTCTTCATTGCCTCGTCATCGCCGGAAAAAAGGCCCCAGTTGACACCTTCCCAGTTTTCAGAAGGCACTGTCCAGTCTTCCTTGGCGGCGTAAAATATCTTCCACCAGAACTTCATGTCATCCGGCTCACCGAAAGGCTCTTTGGAGTTGATTGTGACCAGGACATTGGCCCCTTTTTTGTCGACCGGGACATAAAATCCCGGGAATCCCTCATCTTCCATCTCTTTTGCCACGTCTGCGAGAAGGAAAAGGAAATCCTCCTTTGGTATTCCCAGGTTGTTTCCCTTCTCGAGGTCCATTACCACTCCCTTGTGGATGGGACCCGGGACCTTGTCTCTCTCTCTGAGTCCCCT
>JAFDIC010000310.1 GCA_019308525.1 Deltaproteobacteria bacterium | reverse complement strand
CCAATCAATCCTGTCATAATCTGTGTCATAGGAATAGACTTCCCTTATGCCCTCTTGCTTAAGAATCAGGGCGTTATGCGCGTCAATGAAGTCCATGTTTTTATCAACATAAAGGTTAAGGGCAGCCAAGATGAGATCCCTGTTCGGGCAAAAAAGATTTGGCGTGTTAAGAATTTTTTCCACCCTGTCCCGCACCTCCTCGTTGGGAAGTTCATAATAGGATTCCAGTACCCAAACGATTTCAGCAATAACCATTTGAGTTGTGAAGAAGCTGTCTTTTCGGTCGACCGCTTTCTTAAAGATCCTTTCGCATTTGTCTGCCTTTTCAGGGACATCGTTAGTGAGGTATCTAATGAATATATTTGTGTCCAGAAATCTCATCGTGTGTTCTCCACAATTTTCCGGGCAATCCTTTTTCTGGTAGTGGCCCTTACCTTATCGAAGTCAACAGGCTCCCCTTTTGTCTTCACGCTACCCCTGAGATCCAGTATATTCCCTTTAAGGGGCTTTAGGATGACCTTATTGCCGTCTACCACGTAAAAAATCTTATCCGTGGGTTTAAGCCCCAAAAAATTCCGTATTTCCTTTGGAATCGTAGTCTGCCATTTTGAAGTCAGAGAAGATACAGGCATTTCACAACCTCCTTTCCTATCAAATATTGCATTGCAATTTACAATCTTACCTTGATTTTGTCAAGTGAATTGGCTTTTGTGCCCGGTAAGATTCCGTGGTCATATCCTTTTTGGCATGGTCCTCATATGAAGCCTCGCATCCAGGGTAAGGAAAAGGGCGATGAAAGCGAGAAGGACCGCGAAGTCGAGGGCTATTGGGAGGTGTCCCCGGTTCTGTATGGAGTGACGAGCGATATCTGTGAAATAGGTAAGTGGTGAAATGTATGCCACGGCCCGACCCCAGGCAGGAAGCTCGTGGAGCGGAATAAAGATGCCGCTGATGAATACCACCGGAAACTTGATTAACGAAGAGAGCATCATAGTCGTACTGGGAAGGGTAGTCGGTGCTGCGGAGAACAAAAGCCCCAGTGCAGAAAAGCTCAATCCGGCCAGTATAATTCCCATAGAGAGGATAAAGGGCCGGAAAATACTTACCCCCAGAACCAGACCGATTAGAATTGGAATTATTGAAATAATAATACCGAAGATAAACGAAGCCAGAAGATCTCCAAATATGATAGTATAGATCTTCACCGGGCATGACATGAGCCTTTCAAGGGTCCTTGCCTGCGCCTCCCACGGAACCACTGCGGGCGATATTGCCGTAGCCGTGAAAAAGAGGATCATCCCCAGGAGCCCCGGCAGTACGTACTCTATACTCAGGTGGCGCCCGATTATGAAAGAAAGGAAAAGAAAGGCAGGGAACAGGATACCAAATATCACAACTGGTCCCTTTGAGTAGTAAATTCGTATGTCTTTCCGGGCGATAACCCAGATGTTCCTTAACTGTCCGAGGAGAAGATCGAAGTCTATTTTCATTGGGACTCTCCGCCTGTAAGTGCTAGAAAAGCGTCTTCTAGTGAAGGAGCCAGTGTGCTCAGGGATATTATCCTGAGATCATGATCCGTGCAATAGTTAACGAGATTGATCACGACGTTACCAGGGCTATCCGTATAGAGACGGTATTTATCTCCGTGAATCTTGAGCACATTGACCCCCGGCAACTTTTTGATCTCTTCCTCCGGGACGCTGCCATCAAGGCACACCAGCACAGAGTGGAGCTTGCTCGTGGCTAGCCGGATTTTTTCCGGAGCATCAATAGCAGCTACCTTTCCTTTCCGAATAATGGCAACTCTCTGGCACAAATCATTTGCCTCGTCCATATCATGGGTTGTGAGAAAGATGGTCTTCCCAGCCCTGTTTAGCTCCCGCAGCATGCTCCTGATAAGTCTTGTGCTCTGGACATCAAGACCTGAGGTCGGCTCATCCAGGAACAGGACCTCTGGATCGCTGATAAGCGCCATGCACAGGATGAGTCGCTGCTTCATGCCCTTTGAGTAAGTCCTCACAAGGCTGTCTTTGCGCGGCAAGAGCTCTAGTTTGCGCAGAAGGCCAGCGGCCCTGTCCTTCCTTTCACCAGATGATATCCCGTAGAGTTCGGCCATAAGCATGAGGTTTTCCCATCCCGTGAGATCCAGGTAAGCATTGGCCATCTCGGGGACAACACCCATAAGCTGTTTGGCCTTCAAGCTACCCGCCTGGTGGCCCATAACACGGGCACTGCCTCCATCCGGGCTGATAATCCCCGTTAGTACTCGAACAGTGGTTGTCTTGCCGGCTCCGTTGGGACCTAGAAATCCGAAGAATTCGCCCTTCCTTACCTCAAAGGATATACCGTCAACTGCTCGAACCTCTCCATAAAACTTGGTCAGGTCCTTGACCTCTATCGCAGCATTCGCCTGATAATCGATGTGCCTCATATTCTGCTCCAACATAGATCCGCTTCATTCTTTCTTTTCTTCGCAGGGGTGTTCTTTGGTGTCCCCGTGACACTGCCTGATCTGCTCAGGAGTACATTTTTCCGAACTGTCCTTGAGCTTGTCAGGCCTTTCACAACAGGGTCCGCAACACATGGCTTTCACCTCCTTTCCCGAATAACCCTTGGTTTCGCCATGCATTCGTGCGCATGGGGCGAGCGAGGTCTCTGTTTGTTGAGCCATCCAATGGAGTTCACGTGATGCCCTTTCCAGTACGTCCCTTTGGACAGAGTAGTGGGTCCAGTATCCCCGCTTCTCCCCTTTGATGAGCCCTTCTTTCCTCAGTACTTGTAAATGCTGGGAAACGGCAGCCTTGGAAAGACCAAGACGGGTTGCAACAGCGCTCACGCAAAGGTCATAACCCTGAAGCAGCTTGAGAATCCTGAACCGATTCTCATCTCCGAGGGCCTTGAATATGGTGACCGAATCACTCACAGGGACATCCATTTAAGGAAACTCTTAATCAATTTGTAAGCTCTTTAATCGTTTCTGTCAAGAGGATAGTCACCCGTGGAAGAGAATATCTCTGTTTTCCTATCTCTGTTTCCCTTTCACTTGTATCAACCACTGCTTCAACTCAGTCCTTGGTGGGACCTTGCCTACAGACTTCACCTCCCCGTTGATAATCAGGGCCGGTGTTCCCATCACTCCGTATCTTCCGATCTCCTTTATATCACGCACATGTTCTATATCCGCCACGATCTCTGCCTCAGCCATGACCTGCATCAGCTCCTGCTCGAGTCGGTTACATTGCGCGCATCCTGCTCCCAGCACCTTGATCTCCAACGCCTCAGGGGACTCCTCCTCAAACGGCTGCCCCACGAATCTCTTGAATTCCCTTAGAAAGGCCTTTGCGTAGTCCTCCCTGGCTTTTTCCGGGATGTAGTTGTTTTCGCGCAGGCGACTCAACAGTTCCCCTTGGATTTCCTGATCAGGCCTGTCACGGTATTGTTCTGCCATATCCTCCAGAGCAGCCTTTAAGCCTAGGATGCCCACCGACGCACCTCCCACTTTGATCTGAGTTACATCATCCTTTGACATCTCAACCCCCTTCTTGTTCACCGCAAAGACGCCAAGAAAACGAAGGTTGGTTCTTTCCTTTTGCTCTCAGCCGTCTCACCGGAAAGGAAAGAGAAGGACAAACCTTCGGGTCCTTTGCGCCTTTGCGGTTAATCTTATCCTGCTATCCAGCCATAGCTCATCCCTGCAATGGTGGACAGGATCACTATGATCGTACAAAATACCGCGGTTTTCCTGACCCCCATAACTCCCCCAATCACCAGCATGTTCGGAAGGGACAAGGCAGGCCCGGCAAGGAGAAGGCTCAGGGCAGGCCCGTTGCCCATCCCTGCCCCCAGGAGACCCTGAAGGATGGGCACTTCTGTCAGCGTTGCAAAGTACATCAAGGCCCCTGACACCGAGGCAAACAGGTTGGCCCAGAGGGAATTGCCCCCCACCAGTGACTGGATATAGTGTTCCGGGATCAGGGCGGAATGTCCTGGACGTCCGAGCATGAACCCGGCTAGGACGACACCGGCACCCAGGAGGGGCAGGATCTGTTTAATAAAGCCCCAGGTGGACTGAACCCAGGTCACCCTTTCATCCCTATCGAACCAGTTCTTGAGCATAAGACCGAGAACAACCAGGAGGCCGGCGGTTATATACCATTTGGCCGAAAAGATAGTAGCCCAGAGGCCGGTGGATCCTGGGGTCGGACTGGCGAAGGCAGCAAAGATGAGGATCAGCACCAGCGTCAGCATAAAGAAGGCCTCCTGGGTGATGGTCCTTCCCTTCTCTCCCTCATCCGGGAGGTAGATCTGCCCGGCAGTCCTGGCCGCATCGTCTTTCCTGAAGAAAAAGGCCATGAGAACCCCTGTCAAGACGGCAAACAAGACCGCGCCGATTGCGCGCGCAAGCCCCAGTTGCCACCCCAGGATCCTTGCTGTCAATACGATGGCCAGTACATTAACAGCAGGCCCGGAGTAAAGGAATGCCGCGGCCGGCCCGATCCCTGCTCCCCGGCTATAGATCCCCGCAAATAAGGGAAGCACGGTGCACGAACAGACCGCAAGGACAGTCCCCGAGACCGAGGCCACTGAATAGGAGAGGAATTTGCTTGCGTGGGCCCCGAAATACTTCAAGACTGATGCCTGGGATACAAACACGGCTATTGCCCCGGCAATAAAGAAGGCCGGAACGAGGCAGGTAAGTACGTGCTCCCTCGCATACTCCTGAAGCATCATGAAGGCCTCGAGCCCGGACTGCCGGATTATGGAATTTGACCACGGGATGTAGTAGGCGGCAAGGAATGTCAGTACGATGATCAACAACTTGGTTCGTTCTTTCACGATACAGTGTCTCCTCAATTCAAACAATTTGTCTCACCACCCCGATCTTTTCTTATACCCGGAATAATGTATTGGAATCACGATATGTAGCCCCTTTTGACCTATCAAACCACTTTTGGCACAAATATTGCTTGGCTAACAAGCCGAGACCACGAGAAGACTGGTAAATTCTCCGTCAGGTGGCTTTGAGTCTTTATAGCAGTTCCCTATCCTGGCTTTTGACCGGGGCCGGCTTGAACCAGTGGGTTGTCCTGAGA
>JAFDIC010000309.1 GCA_019308525.1 Deltaproteobacteria bacterium | reverse complement strand
AAAAAGCATTAATATTGATCATTTATAAAACCCCATCCTTTGCACCGGGTATAAGAAAGAAGACCCCGCATCATCCCCTTCGTCCCTGTGGTTCCAGGTGAAGGATTTTGGGGAAGGTGGAGAAAATGTATTGAATGACCCGGGCTGATTGAGTATATGTTATTGCCCATTACGTGAAGAGCAATTTCCCTAATCGAGCCAAAACTCGATCAGGGTTATTTGTTAATCGTCATTGGTTATGGGTGTCGGAAGCCCCATACCAGAAACGATATCTTACCCCCGGCAGAAAAATGAGAATGGCGATCAGGAGGGGTTGACTAACGGATAACAGGTAACGGCCAATTGAGCTTTTTTCGCTTAATTGGGGTATTTCAATGGAAAAAGCGACTGAATCTCTGATGAACTGGAAACAAAGGACGTATTGCGGGGACCTGTCCCAACTTCATGTGGGCCGCAAGGTCTGGCTCTTGGGTTGGGTGGACGCGCTGAGGGACCACGGCAGCCTTTTGTTCATCCACCTGAGGGACATTTCGGGCATCGTCCAGGTGGTCTTTGACCCGGGGGTGAGCAAAGACTGCTACGAGAGGGCCCGCGGGCTGAAAGAAGAATATGTCGTTAAGATCCGCGGCAGCGTGGCAAAGAGGGAGAAAGGCAAGGAGAATCCCCATCTCTCTACCGGAGACATCGAGGTCTTTGCTGAAGAACTGGATGTCTTGTCCGGGTCAAAGTCATTACCTTTCCAGATATCGGAAAAGGCGATGGTCTTTGGCGAGAGCCTCACCAGCAGCCCTGATGCAGTCGATGAGGAATTACGTCTCAAGTACAGGTATCTTGATCTCCGCCGTCCCTCGGTCCAGGAGATATTCAAGAAACGGCACGAAATACTCAGATCTATCCGGGATTACCTGGATCAGAGACGCTTCCTTGAAATTGAGACCCCTATTTTGACGAAGAGTACGCCTGAAGGCGCAAGGGACTACCTGGTGCCCAGCAGGGTTCACAAGGGAAAGTTCTATGCCCTCCCCCAATCCCCCCAGCTATTCAAACAGATCCTCATGATGAGCGGCATGGATCGCTACTACCAGATCGCAAGGTGTTTCAGAGACGAAGACCTGCGGCCCAACAGGCAACCGGAATTCACCCAGCTTGATCTGGAGGCCTCTTTTATTGACGAAGAATTCATCTACGAACTGGTCGAGGAATTGATTTCAAGGATCTTTCAGGTTGGGGACATTACCCTCCCCAGGCCTTTTCCCAGAATGACATACAAGGATGTGATCGAACGTTACGGTACGGACAGCCCGGATCTCCGCTTTGATATGGCCTTTGAGGATGTCACGGACTTGCTTCAGGACACCGACTACCGCGTCTTCAGGAAAATAATCAAGGCCGGGGGAAAGGTGAAGGGTTTCTGCATCAGGGGTAAAGCAGGCCTGTTGAGCAAGAACCTCTTGCAGAATGAATATGCAATGAGGATTGTCCCTTCCATGGGGGCGAAGGGAATGACATGGATGAAACTGGTCGGGGGAAAACTGGAATCCAACATAGTGCAGTTCTTCAGCCAGGAGGAACTGGAAAGGCTGAAAGGGCGTTTCAAGGCCACTGACGGCGATGTGATTGTCATGATCGCGGACGTTTCCCCTGGTCTTGTCGGCAGGGTGCTCTGTAGTTTGCGTCTGCACATGGCTGAAAGATTCAACCTGATACCGGAGGATTCTTACGCCCCTGTGTGGATTACGGATTTTCCCCTGTTTGAAGAGAAGGACGGGCTCCTGACATCCCAGCACCACCCGTTTACCATGCCGGACAGGAGGGATTTCAATCCAGATGACAGGGGTGAGCTGCTGAGTCTCAAATCCAGGGCCTACGATCTGGTCATTAACGGAGAGGAACTGGGAGGCGGGAGCATCAGGATTCACCAGATGGACATACAGAAGAGAATATTCCAGGCACTTGGCCTCAGCCGTGAAGAGGTGGAATCCAAGTTCGGCTTTTTTCTCAGGGCCCTCGAATACGGAGCACCCCCCCACGGCGGACTGGCCCTCGGCCTGGACAGGGTCATCTCCATGATCTTGAAGACCAGTTCAATAAGAGAGGTAATTCCCTTTCCAAAGAATCGAAGTGCCGTCTGCCCCCTTACCCAGGCGCCCTCCACCGTGGATGAGACTCATTTGGCGGAACTGGGAATCAACCTGGGACTGCCCCAAGCAACTGGTGAAGCCCGGACCCTGCCAGGCCGGGGCCTGGAAAGGACAGCGCCGGACCGAGGGCACCTGGAAAAGATTTCCAGGAGCGAGGTCATGCACGTGGCAAGGCTGGCACGCCTCAAACTGTCTGATACGGAAGTCCGTCAGTTTCAAAGAGATCTCAATAATATACTGGAGTACGTGGAACAGCTGGAAGGCCTGGACGCCAGGGAGGTGGAGCCCATGAGCCACGTGCTAGGAGTGACGAACGTGTGGCGAGAGGACAGGGCGAGAAAGTCCCCCTCAAAGCAATCCAGGTCCATACTCTCAAACGCCCCGGACCGGGAAGGGGACTATTACAAGGTACCAAAGATCCTGGAAGGTTGAAACATGGAACTCTGTGACATGTATGCTGCTGACCTGGCACGGATGCTCGCGAGAACGGAGGTCAGCTCCAGAGAAATCACTGAAGCGGCCCTGAGAAGGATCGAGGAAAGGGAAGACACGCTGAACGCCTTTATTACCGAGACAAGGGATCTGGCATTGAAATGTGCTGACCGTGCAGACAGGAGAATCGGGGCAGGGAAACCCCTGTCTCCAATCAACGGCATACCCATTGCCATAAAGGACAATCTCTGCACCAAGGGAATAAGGACGACATGCGGATCAAGGATCCTCGAAAACTATATGCCCCCCTATGACGCCACCGTTGTGCAGAGAGTACGCAGGGCCGGCGGAGTGTTGATAGGAAAGACAAACATGGATGAGTTTGCCATGGGTTCTTCCTGCGAGAACAGCGCCTTCGGAGCCACCAGGAATCCCGTAGATCCCGACCTTGTCCCCGGTGGCTCGAGTGGCGGTTCTGCCGCTGCCGTGGCAGCAGGTGAAACGGTGCTTGCAATAGGCTCTGATACGGGAGGATCAATTCGGCTTCCTGCTGCATTTTGTGGCGTCGTTGGAATTAAGCCCACCTATGGCCGCGTTTCGAGGTACGGCCTCGTTTCCTATGCGTCGTCCTTGGACCAGGTGGGGGCCTTTGCAAGAAGTGTGGAAGATTGTGCCATGTTGCTGAATGTCATTTGTGGCCATGACAGGAGGGACAGCACTTCTGTCAATATTCGAAGGCCCGATTTCCTTCAGTCCATCAACAGGGACATAAAGGGGCTCAGGATAGGTCTTCCCAGGGAATATTTCATCGAAGGCCTGGATGAGGAAGTGCGAACCAGGGTTATGGAAGCTGTTTCCTTACTTGAAAAGAACGGCGCCGAGGTCACGGACGTCTCCCTGCCCCATTCCAGGTATGCTATCAGCGCCTATTATCTAATTGCCACGGCGGAGGCCAGCAGCAACCTGGCCAGATATGACGGTGTCAAATATGGAATTCGATCGAGCAATCCCTTTACTGATTCCGTGGGCATGTATGAGGAGACGAGGAGCGAAGGGTTCGGGGAAGAAGTCAAGAGGCGTATCATGCTGGGAACCTACGTGCTGTCCGCCGGGTACTATGATGCTTACTATCTCAAGGCCCAGAGGGTAAGGGCACTGATCAAGGAGGACTTTGACAGGGCTTTCGAAAAGGTTGACTGTATGATCACCCCGGTCTCCCCCTGCCTGCCCTTCAGGCTGGGAGAAAGGATGGCGGATCCGTTGCACATGTACCTGGTGGACGTCTATACCGCTTCCCTTAATCTGTCCGGTTTGCCGGGGATGAGCATAAACTGCGGCTTTATAGGTGGTTTGCCTGTTGGTCTGCAAATCATAGGCAAGGCCTTTGACGAACCAACGGTCCTGAGGGTGGGATATGCCTACGAGAAGCTGGCCAAGGAGGCTGACAAAAAGGTCGGCGTCTCAAGATCCCAGGCCGGACCCTCGGCTCGGCAGGCGAGGAATTGATACCCATGGAGTACGAGGTAATAATAGGCTTCGAAACCCACGTGGAGTTGAAGACCGCCACGAAGCTCTTCTGCGATTGTCCCGTATCCTATGAAGCTCCGCCGAACAGCAACATCTGCCCCGTGTGTACGGGGCAACCTGGATCCCTGCCCGTACTGAACAAGAAGGCCGTGGAATACACCATCCTGGCCGGCCTGGCAATGAATTCCAGGATAAATGAAAGGGCTCGCTTTGCCAGAAAAAACTATTTCTACCCTGACTTGCCCAAGGGTTACCAGATCTCCCAGTACGAAATGCCCTTTTGCGAGGATGGGTATCTGGAAATTCCCGGAGACGACGGTAGCCTGTATCCCGTGGGAATAAGGAGGATCCACCTGGAAGAAGATGCGGGCAAACTGGTTCATTCATCCAGATCTTTTGAGGCCTCCGATTACAGTCTCGTGGACTATAACCGGTCCGGCGTGCCCTTGTTGGAAATCGTCACGGATCATCAAAGAAACCCTTTGCGTTCGACGGGTGAAGCCAGACTCTACCTTGAAAAGCTCCGGCAGATCCTTACCTACCTCGGGATCAGCGATTGCAGCATGGAGAAGGGGCAGTTTCGATGTGACGTGAACATCTCCCTCCGGCCCAAGGGGTTCAGGGGTTATGGAAACAGGGCCGAGATAAAGAATATGGCATCCTTCAAGTCAATTACCGAGGCCCTGGATTACGAGATAGAAAGGCAGGGTGAAATGCTGCGATTGGGCAGAGAGGTGGTGCAAGAAACAAGGCTCTTTGACGAGGACAAGAAGATAACTATCTCAATGCGGGGCAAAGAAGATGCTCCCGATTACCGGTACTTCCCGGACCCGGATCTCCTCGAAATAGGCCTTGATCAGGACTTCATTGAAAGGGTCAGAGGTGACCTGCCGGAACTGCCCGAACACAAGGCCCGCAGGTTCATTAGTGAGTCGGGCATCCCGCCGAGCGAGGCCTACATCCTTACCAAAGAGAAAGGGATATCAGATTTTTTCAACGCATGT
>JAFDIC010000019.1 GCA_019308525.1 Deltaproteobacteria bacterium | reverse complement strand
GGATCACGTACTCCATATCATCGGAGACAGAAAAAAGCGCGCAGCTTTGAACATTTATTATGTCGGCAAGTTCAGGGATGACCCGGTTGAAGATCTCCTTCATTTTCACCCCTTCTCTTGCCCCAAGCTTCAGGAAGATGTTCCTGACGATCGCCTCCTTCTTTTCATTGGCCCGGTGCATGTCAAGGATCTTTTTTCTGGCTATAACGAAGCTCAGTCTCCTTGCCATCAGCTCCGCGACCTGGACTTCTATGGGACTGAACTTGCGGTCCTTCTCCTGGCAATATACCTGTATGACCCCGACTCTGTCCCGCTCGTGGGGTGCGAAACTGGTAATCGTCAGGTGGATCGCCATAACGGAATAGGTCCCTTTCCTCTCTACCACTCCCTTGTCGTGATAGAGTTTCTCTTTCAAAATATTAGGCACCAGATATGTTTGACGGGATTTTACGACTTTTCCTGCAACACTCTCTTCAAGGGGGATGTATGTTTCCCTGTCCTCCTCTTGGAAGGGGAAGGAACCGTAGGAAAGCATCTGGCCTGTTTCCGGGTCATATATCCGCACTGAAGCCGAGCGGGCCCCGAGAAACTCGACCATGTATCGGGTCACCCTAGCAAGGATTTCCCTCTCGGAGAGATCGGGGTTGATGTCGATTATCTCGTCGACCTGATTGGATAATTCCGTAAGAAATTCTGGAAGGATTTGGTCCCTGATCCATTCAATCAGGTTCCTCCAAAAGGTTGCGTCATCAGTGGGCTTGGCAGCCCATTCTTGCCTGAGTATTCGCTCTATTATTTCTTCCGTGTTCTTCCACATATTCTAGGGTTCCAAATCCTTGACACCCTCCAGGATCGTGTCAAAGAGCTCCCGGATATCCTCCTTTTCAATACAGGAGAAGGCTATCCTCAAATCCCTCTCTCCCAGGGATATGAGGCCGAGCCCATATTCTTTCAACAGATGGACCCTCAAAGTTTCCGCATCGACGGATCTTAGCCTGAGGCACATAAAGTATCCCGAGTTGAAGGGATACGGTTCCCAGGCCTCGGCATATTTCTTATCCCCGAGAACCCTTTTCACCTCAAGTGCCCTTTCCCGCAGTATTTGAGACTTGTCCGCCTTTTCCCTCTTGTAAGTGCTTGATTCAAGGGATTTCAGAACCAAGGTCTGGCTCAGGTGAGATACGTTCGAGACAGAACCCCTGACGGCTCCTGCGGTCTTTTTCTCCAGTGCATCGTAGAGGGTTCCATGATCACCCTCAACGCTGGCGCCATAAGTAACAAAGCCAACCCGCAGGCCCCAGACGTAGTTTTCCTTGGTGGCGCCGTCCACCTTGACGGCCAACAGCCTCGGATGCTTTCCAGCAAGCAGAGAGAAAATAGACTCCTTCAAAACGTCCTCTTCATAGAAGAGGCCGAAATAAGCATCGTCAGTAATGGCCACTATATTGGTTCCTCTGGAGGCGACGGCAAGGAGGATTTCAGCTATTTCTTTCCCTTCCGACATTGAAATTGTATAACCGGTCGGATTGTTGGGGAAGTTGAGGACGACCGATAACTTTACGTTCTTCTCCGCCTCAGTGGTGAGACATTCTTTGAAACCCTTCAGGTTGAATCCACGATTATCCTCGAACAGGGGATACTGGACGATCTTGGCTCCCCGGCGCACGGCGAATATCATATTGTAGTTTCCCCAGTTCTTGTCTGGAAGTATGATCACGTCACCTGGATCGACCCACATGTCGGAAACAACGCTGAGGCCATGGGTAAGGGCGTTCGTCACGACGGGAAGGCTGACGGGATTGTTCTCCAGGCCCGGGTTCTTTTCGAGGATCTGCCTTTGCCATACCCTGCGAAGCGGCATGATCCCGAAAGAGGGGGCATAGGTCAAGGATTCTTCCGGTTCGAGCTTGCTGATCATTTCCATGACAGACGGCAGGCACATCGGCCTTCCATCTTCTGTTGCCATGCCTATCGTGGCATTGAAGCGAGAGGCCTTTTCCTTTGCCTCAGCACTTTGGGTGAGAATTCCTTTTGGGTAGAAAAGTCTCCTCCCCACCTCAGAAAGCATCTCATAAATGTAGGTGTTGCTCTCCTTGATTCTGTGGTTGAGTTCCTTGGCAATCGGATTCATATGTCCATCACTCCTTTGAGTGCCCTGGTCATTCTTTGGGCTCCTCTGGGCGCCTTCATGGGAAACTGGAGGAAGGTGCTTCGGGGGCCGCCAAACATGGAGTCCCTGCAAGAATTCCCCTCTATAATTAGCTGCTAGGGGTGATGCGTGTCAAGGAAAAAGCTCCACAGGCAGGGCATCACCGAAGCTATCTCATTGGATATTCAAGGTTTTTCAAGGTACCTGGAATAATTGGATAGGACCCCCAATGGATTTCCTTGAAGGGCGGGAACGAACTGCGATTCTGGTTTTTATGTCTTGACTTGAAAAGACCGATCTTTATATATTCCACCTGAGAGAACAGGAAAGGGGCAGTGTTATGAGAGATTCAGTAATCGTGAGCGCCTGTAGGACTCCCATCGGAGATTTTGCGGGTTCCTTGAGCCGGGTATCAGCGACCGACCTTGGCTCCCTGGTTATCAAGGAGGCGATCAAGAGGGCGGGCATAGAGGAAAGCGACGTGGACGAGGTCATCATGGGGTGCGTCCTCCCCCATGGCCTGGGACAGAACCCTGCAAGGCAATCCATGACCAGGGCGGGCCTTCCATGGGACGTTGGTGCCATTACTGTAAACAAGGTGTGCGGCTCTGGGCTGAAGGCGGTAATGCTTGCGGACCAGGCAATTCGGTGTGGAGATGCGGAGGTTGTCGTTGCAGGCGGGCAGGAAAACATGAATCTCTGCCCTTATCTCTTGGACAAGATAAGAACAGGCTACAGGATGAATAGCGGCCAGATCCTGGATGGCATGGTCCATGACGGCCTTTGGGACCACGTGAATGATTTTCACATGGGTATGAGCGCTGAGCTGGTTGCTGAAAAATACGGGATAAGCAGGGAGGACATGGATGAATTTGCCATGGCATCCTATGAGAAGGCCTGGGCCGCCATTGAACAGGGGAGATTCAACGACGAAATAGTGCCGGTGGAGATCCAGGACAGGAAGGGCGGAAAAGAGATTTTTGCGACAGACGAGATCCCTTTGAGGGAGCCCAGGACAAGCCCTGAGGCCTTGGCGCGGTTGAGGCCGGCCTTCAAGAAGGACGGAAAGGTGACTGCGGGTAACGCTTCAAAAATTAGTGACGGCGCAGCAGCACTGGTTGTTATGTCCAGGGACAAGGCAGAGGCCCTGGGGTGTAAACCCCTGGTTCGCATTGGGGCCCAGGGGTCCGCTGGCATAGACATGAAGTACGTGCTTGTGGCACCCCTTTACTCGATTCCGAAAGTCCTAACAAAAGACGGCCTCAAGACCGGGGACGTGGACTTGCACGAGATAAATGAGGCATTCAGTTCCTCGTCGGTGGCCATAAACAGGGAGCTCAATTTGGATCCCCGAAAAGTCAATGTAAACGGGGGTTCTGTTGCCCTGGGTCATCCCATAGGCGCGAGCGGGGCAAGAGTGCTGACCACGCTGATATATGCCATGAAACAGAGGGGAGCAGAAGTGGGACAGGCGAGCCTCTGTCTGGGTGGGGGTGAGGCGGTCACCATGGTCGTGTACAATGAGCCCTGAGGGGCTGCTTGTTTCCGGATTCTGCGGCGGCGGAGAAAGGGGCTATTCCGGGTTGCTCAACGTGACCGTGATATCCTGATCGAGCCAAAACCCGATCAAGCGTTGTTTGCCGGTCGTTATTGGTTAACAGGTCTCGGAAGGCCCGTACCTGAAATGATATCTCAGCCCTGGAAGAGATATGGGAATGGCGCGATCAGGACGAATCAAATAACGGATAACAAATAACAGGTAGCGCCCAATTGAGCGTTGGTCGCTCAATCAGGATGATGGATCTGTTTTCTGACTTCTAGAATAGAAAAGGGGATGGAACTATGAGAGATGTGGTGATTGTTTCTGGAGCAAGGACACCCGTAGGAACCTTTGGAGGGTCGCTAAAGTCAACGCCTGTCGTGGAGCTTGGCGCCATTGTGCTCAAGGAAACCTTGAAGAAGGCTGGGCTGAGACCCCATGCTTCTGAAGATTCAAAGAAGTTCGAGCCTGATGCCCTTAGAGGGGCGGGTATGACCGATCTGGAAAGACAGGCCTATGATTACGATGAAGGGCTTCAACCTGTCGAGATCACCGAAGTGATCATGGGGAACGTGATCGGGGCCGGTCAAGGCCAAAATGTCGCCAGGCAAGCCACGATACGTGCCGGTATACCGAAGGAGACAAACGCATTCACCGTAAACAAGGTATGTGCCTCCGGGATGAAGGCGGTGGCCCTGGCAACCCAGGCTATTCGTTACGGGGAAGCAGACATCGTTCTTGCCGGTGGAATGGAGAACATGAGCCTGATCCCTTACGCTGTTCCGGCAGCTCGATGGGGAGCACGGATGAACAACACGGACCTGGTGGACCTCATGGTGTTTGACGGCCTGTTCGAAATATTTTACGGATACCATATGGGGATTACCGCAGAGAATATCGCCGAGAAGTTCGGGATTTCGAGACAAGAGCAGGATGAACTGGGTGCCCTGAGTCACCAGAGGGCAAGGAAGGCGATTGCAGAAGGCATCTTCAAGGATGAGATCGTGCCCGTGTCAATACCGCAGAGAAAGGGAGATCCCCTCATTTTCGATACGGACGAAAGGCCCATGGACACCAGCGTGGAAAAAATGGCAAAGCTTCGACCGGCATTCAAGAAAGACGGCACGGTGACGGCCGGCAATGCATCCGGTATAAACGATGCCGCT
Source organism: Deltaproteobacteria bacterium (assembly GCA_019308525.1). The sequence goes on along the minus strand of JAFDIC010000019.1, from coordinate 17,643 downwards.
ACTGCCCTGCTTCTAATGTCCCTTGACAAGGCCAGGGAGCTTGGCCTTGATCCCCTGATCAAAGTGAGGGCATATTCCTCTGGTGGTGTGGATCCTGCCTTCATGGGCCTCGGTCCTGTGCCGGCGGTGAGGAAGTTATTGGCAAGGGAGAAACTGGAGATAGGAGCCTTCGATGTAATCGAGCTCAACGAGGCGTTCGCATCCCAGGCTATTGCCTGCATGAGGGAGCTCAAGATGGATATCGAAAAGACAAACCTCTTGGGCAGCGGTATCTCCATAGGTCATCCAATTGGATGTACCGGGGCCCGGATAATATTGACCCTAATGGGACAGATGGTCAGGAATGATCTTGGCCTCGGCCTGGCAACCCTGTGTGTCGGCGGAGGGCAGGGAATGGCCACTATCCTTGAAAGGATATGACCCGTTTTTCAGGAGGAAAATCAGGAATGAAAAGGAGAGTTAGAGATGGCATACCAGAACATAATATTTGAAAAAGAGGGGCCTGTGGCGATAATCAAATTCAACCGGCCCAAGGCGTTGAACGCCATAAACCCGGATGTTCTGACCGAGGCAAACGACGCCCTGGACAGGATCCAGGAGGACCGATCCCTGAAGGTACTCGTGCTGACAGGGGCTGGCGAGAAGGCATTCGTGGCTGGCGCCGACATAGGCCACATGGTAAACCTCTCCCCGCTCGAAGCAAGAAGATTTTCCAGGATGGGGCACGAGTTCATGGCGCGGCTGGAGGCCTTTCACATTCCGGTCATTGCCTGCGTTAACGGTTTTGCCCTGGGAGGCGGTATAGAAGTCGCCATGGCATCGGATTTCATTTATGCGTCAGAGAACGCAAAGTTCGGGCAACCGGAGATCAACCTCGGCGTGATACCGGGGTTTGGCGGCACCCAGCGGCTTCCAAGGCTTGTCGGAAAGGCGAGGGCAAAGGAGCTTTGCATGACCGGTCAAATGATCAGCGCTCAAGAGGCAAAAGAGATAGGTCTCGTCAACAAGGTATTCCCCCCGGAAAAACTTTGGGAGGAGACCATGAAGACGGCCAATACCATTGCATCCAAGGGAAAGGTTTCGCTGAAAGCAGTGAAAGAATGCATTGAGCGAGGCGGGAATGTGGACTTGAATGAGGGATGCCTCATGGAGTCTGACAATTTCGCGCTGTGCATGGCGAGTCCAGACGGAAAGGAAGGGATGACCGCCTTCATTGAAAAGAGAAAACCGGAGTTCAAGGGCGAGCTTCCTTGAGGAGATAGTGTGGATTTCAGGTTGAACAAAGAGCAAGAGGCCATTCAAAAGGCGGCTGCCGAGTTTGCAAAGGGCGAGTTCGACCGGGAGATCGCTATTGAGCACGAACAGAAACATTCCTTCCCATACGAGATATGGAAGAAGGCATGTGAACTGGGTTTTGTCGGCATACACTATCCTGAAGAATATGGCGGACAGGATTACGGAGTCCTTGAAAACGCCCTGGTCGTTGAGGCATTTTGCCGACAGGATTCCAGCCTGGGAATAGCGGTGAGCCTTGCGGATTTCTCATCCGAAATCATCTTGAGGTTCGGGACAGAGGAACAGAAGAGGAAGTACCTGGTTCCCATCACCCAGGGAAGAGCCATATCCAGCGGTGGTTTCACAGAGCCGGACCACGGGAGTGACATCACCTTCATGAACACGTCAGCAAGGAGGGAAGGTGATCGATATCTTATCAACGGGGTGAAGACCTTTATCACCAACGGCGCCATAAGCGATTTCGTGGTGGTTCTGTGCCAGACAAATCCCGATGCCACGCCCACGTACCGCGGACAGTCCGTTATCATAATCGAAAAGGACACCCCTGGTTTTACGCGCACTGAGATCGGGGAGAAGATGGGGATCAAGATGACCTCCACGGCCGAACTTTCCTTCAGTGATGTCTCAGCCCCGATTTCAAATCTAGTGGGAGAAGAACACAGGGGATTTTATCAAGTACTCGAGTTTTTTGACGAGAGCAGGGTGGAGATAGCTGCCCAGGCCCTTGGGATCGCCCAGGGCGCATTGGATAGGGCCCTCTCCTATACAAAGGAGAGGGCCCAGTTTGGCAAGAAGCTGGTGCAATTCCAGGTCACCCAACATAAGCTGGCAGACATGCTGACCAAGATCGAGACTGCAAGATTGATAGTTTACAAGGCAGGCTGGAACTTCGACCAGGGCGTGATAGACCCGAAACTGACATCCATGGCCAAGATGTATGCCGGGCGCGTAGCGGTGGAGGTGGCCGATGAGGCGATCCAGTTGTTGGGCGGTTATGGATACATGCTGGAATATGAAGTTGAGCGCTTTTACAGGGATGCCAAGATCATGGAAATCTACGAAGGTACGAAGGAGATACAGAAGAACACGATTGCCGGTTTTATGCTGGGGAAAATCTGAATCGTTTGAACGGACGCGGGGCCTTCGCATTCAACTCTTTTCGGAGAAGGGGGGTTGTCCATGTCCCTCACTTATGACAAGGCGCTCTTCGACGAGATGAAGAAGGGCCGTGAGAGATGGGAGATTGAACTGGAAGAGGCCTTTGCCCTCAAACCCGAAAGGCTCAAGAAGTTTTCTACTGTCTCTGACAGGGAAATCAAGCGCATTTATACGCCTGCTGAACAGGAAGAACAGGACTTTATGAGGGACATTGGCTTCCCGGGCCTCTTCCCGTTCACAAGGGGAATACAGCCCTCGATGTACCGTGGAAGGTTGTGGACCATGCGCATGTTTGCAGGCCTCGGGACCGCCAGGGAGACCAACAGGCGTTTTCACCTGCTTGTGGAGGCGGGACAGACGGGCCTGTCCGTGGCCTTTGACATGCCCACCCTCATGGGTTATGACAGCGAGAGCCCAAGGGCAAAGGGGGAAGTGGGCAAGTGTGGCGTGGCAATCGACACGCTCAAGGACATGGAGGACCTTTTCGAGGGGCTACCGATCGACAGGATCAGCACCTCCATGACCATCAATCCTCCAGCACCGGTTGTCTGGGCCATGTATGTCGCCATGGCCGAAAAACGGGGGATCGACAGACGCAGCTTGGGCGGGACTATCCAGAACGATATGTTGAAGGAGTTCATAGCCCAAAAGACCTTCATGTGTCCACCTGAACCGTCCATGCGGCTGATTACCGATACCGTGGAGTTCGGGATAAGGGAAGTGCCCAAATGGAATACCATTAGCATCAGCGGTTACCACATCAGGGAGGCCGGCTCCACGGCCTTGCAGGAGCTTGCCTTTACCCTGGCTGACGGGATAGCTTATGTCCAGGCGGCCATAGACAGGGGGCTCGATGTCGATGAATTCGCCCCCCGATTTTCTTTCTTCTTCAATTCCCATGTGGACTTCTTCGAAGAAATCGCCAAATTCAGGGCCGCAAGGAGGCTCTGGGCCAAGATCATGAAGGAAAGGTTCAGGGCCAAGAATCCCAGGTCATGGTGGATGCGGTTTCACACGCAAACCGCCGGTTGTTCCCTGACGGCACAGCAGCCTTACAACAACATAGTAAGGACCGCCCTGGAAGCCCTTGCCGCTGTACTGGGGGGGACCCAGTCGCTTCATACCAATTCCCTGGATGAAGTCCTGGCCATACCCACCGAGGAGGCAGCCACGATAGCCCTGAGGACACAACAGATCATTGCAGAGGAATCCGGCGTGGCCAACACCATCGATCCCCTGGGCGGCTCATACTTCGTTGAGGCTTTGACGGACCAGATGGAAAAGGAAGCCATGGCGATTATCGAGAAGATAGACAACATGGGTGGTATGTTAGCCGCTATCGAACGGCACTATCCCCAGATGGAAATCGCGGACGCTGCCTATCGCTATCAACGGCAGGTGGAAGCTCGTGAAAGGGTCGTGGTAGGGGTCAATAAATACAGGATGGAAGAGGAGATTCCGGTCGAGAGGCTCGAGATAGACGAGGAACTGGAGAAGAGGCAGATAAGAAAGACAAACCTTGTGAAGGAGTCAAGGGATAACAAAAAGGTGAAAGAGTGCCTTGAGCGTCTCGGGGATGCCTGTTCCGGTGAAGTCAATGTTATGCCCTGTATTATTGACGCCGTTAAGGCCTATGCTACACTGCAAGAGGTGTGCGATGTATTGAGGGCGGTTTTTGGAGAGTACAGGGATCCGGGGATCTTTTGATACGCCACTGTTTGGGCTTCCGGTGACAACATACATGATAAATAGATAAGTCACGACCCTGTGTTGAACCCAGGCGATTCGGGCTGTGGAGGAAGGACAAGCCTTGGAAGGGAAAAGGAAGCTACGGATCCTAGTCGCTAAACCCGGTTTGGATGGACATGACAGGGGGGCCAGGATAATCGCAAGGGCATTCCGGGACGCCGGTTACGAGGTGGTCTACACAGGCCTTCATCAATCGCCGGAAGAGATAGTGCAGGCGGCGATCCAGGAAGATGTCGATATGATCGGGCTTTCGAGCCTCGCAGGCGCCCATAGGCATCTCTTTCCACGGGTGGTGGAACTGCTCAGGGAGAAGGGTGCTGAAGATATAGTGGTTTGCGGGGGCGGAATCATCCCTGATGAGGATATCCAGGAACTGAAGGACAAGGGGATCAAGGAAATCTTTACTCCCGGGTCTTCCCTGGAAGAAATCGTGAGGTGGGTCGAGGAGAATGTTAGACCCGGATAATGGTGCAGGGTTCACGGAAGCAGAATGACGAGCATAGCCAAAAAGGTGATTTCAGGAGACGTCAGGGCAGTAGCACGGCTGATTCGTGATATTGACGACGGCATCCCGGAGGTAAAGGAGGTCATGAAGGAGCTCTATTCCCACACCGGGAAAGCCTATATCATTGGAATCACGGGTGCCCCGGGGGTCGGCAAAAGCACCCTCGTAGACCAGATGGTTGCGCTCATAAGGGCGAGGGGGGCCACCGTAGGGGTCCTCGCCGTTGACCCCACGAGTCCTTTCACGGGCGGAGCCATCCTCGGCGACAGGATCAGGATGCAGCGACACAGTATGGATGACGGAGTCTTCATAAGATCGCTTGCCACCAGAGGGCATTTTGGCGGTCTGACCATGTCAACCAGGAGTGCAATAAACGTCCTGGATGCCATGGGTAAGGATTTTATTATCGTGGAAACCGTGGGTGTCGGACAGGACGAGGTCGACGTGGTCAGGAATGCTCATACGACTGTCATAGTCGTAATCCCCGGCATGGGGGATGACATCCAGGCGATAGAGGCAGGGATACTTGAAGTAGGAGACATTTGCGTCATCAACAAGGCCGACGGGGAAGGCGTTGAGCGGACGCTATCAGATCTCAGGCTCATGATAGAGATGGACCAGGACAAGTACAGGGAGGGCAAATGGAAACCTCCTATCCTCAAAACCGAAGCGATATCAGGGAAGGGAATCGAGGAACTCCTGGAGGAGATAGAAAGACACAGGGAATACTTGATGTCCTCCGGGAAGGGTTCGGCCCCTGGCGGGAGGGTTCTGAGAGTCCGCGAGGAGCTTGCAGAGGTTATCAAGGGCCACCTGGTAGGGGATGTCCTCGAAAGATTGGTCCACTGCGATGAATTCGAAGATGCGGTAAATTCCATCTTGAAGGGAGAAACCGATCCTTACACGGCATGTGAGGAGCTGTTGAGCAAGAAGGTGAAGATCCGAATTTGAACTTGCTGTTATCAACCCTTCATTCAGGGGGAGCGTAGTGCAATCATGGAAGCCGTGTGGTGGGTCCGACAGATATTCTTGGCCTTGCTTGGATGTCTTTTCCTCGCCTTTGGTGTCCACGTGCTGATTGGCTCCTACGGGTTGAACAACCCTTTTTGGTTTGTGATGACATTTTTTTCTTCCAACTTGATAATACTTATTAGCGGTGCGCTGGTGGCGGGGTTTGTCGTTCGCATGGTCAGAAGATGGAAAGACAGGACAAGTGAAGTGAGGGAATAGCAGCCAGGGCCACTGGCGTAAACAGACAATGTAGCCGGGACGAGAGATCCATCCGCTCATCGACCCCGTTATCCGTTGTTGTGCCCCACCCCCGCCACCCATGAACAAGGCCCCAAGCGATTACAAGGAGGTCGCCCAATGCGCGCCCGGAGGAAAACAGAACCCATAGGAAAAAGAATAGCCAAGTTGCGAAGAGAGAGGAAAATGACCCTCAAGAACCTGGCTATCGAGACCGGTCTCAAGACATCCTACCTCTCGCAGATAGAGAAAGGAGAGATCATGCCGCCGGTAGCGGTGATCCTGCAACTCTCAAGGGCCCTTGAAATAGACTCCGGGGTTCTCTTGAGGGAAGAGAAGAAGAGGGTCGGCCAGAAGTCCGACGAGGACTACCAGAAGAGAACCGAGGACTACAGTTATCAGAACCTCACACCCGAGGCCCGTCACAAGCACCTCAAGGCCTTCAAGGTGTTCATAGATCCCAGATCAGAACACAAGGGGGTCAGCTACCAGCACCTGGGTGAAGAGTTCATATACGTGCTGAAGGGAAAAATAGAGGTCCTTGTGGGCGAAACCAAGAACGTACTTTCCCCTGGAATGTCAATCCACTTCAATTCCTCAATAATCCATAAGCTACGCAACATCAGCAGTGATAGGGCGGAATTGCTCGTGGTCCTTTATACGCCTTGAGACAAGGTGATAAACCTATCCTGTGCACCCGGACAGTGGGCTCAAGAATTGGGATGAAAAATGGCCTTTGACCTAAATGAAGAGCAAAAGATGATCAGGGCGATGGCAAGGGATTTTGCGAGGGAGGAGGTGATGCCCACGGCCGCAGAACGTGACAAGAGTTGTCGGTTCCCAAAGGAAATCCTGACAAAAACGGGGGAATTGGGTCTCATGGGGATGAACGTCCCGGCAGGGTACGGAGGCGCGGGAGTGGATACCGTGAGTTATTGCGTAGCCCTTCAGGAAATCGCCTATGCCTGCGCATCAACCGCAGTGATTATGTCAGTGCACAACTCGGTAGCATGCGGGCCTATATATCTTTTTGGTTCTGAATACCTCAAGGACAAGTATTTGAGGCCCCTTGCCTCCGGGGAAAAGATCGGCTCCTTCGCCCTTACCGAACCAGGGGCAGGTTCCGACCCTGTGAGTCAAAGGACAATGGCTGTCCGGGATGGGAAATCCTACGTAATAAACGGCACGAAGACCTTCATTACCTCGGGGAAAAACTCTGATATTACCGTGGTCACGGCCTATACCGACAGGGACAGGAGGCATAAGGGCATCAGTGCATTCGTAGTTGAAAAAGGGACGCCGGGTTTTGTTGTGGGGAGAGTGGAAGACAAGATGGGGCTCAGGTGTTCTGATACGGCGGAACTGATCTTTGAGGATTGCCGTGTTCCGGAGGAAAACTTGCTTGGTAACGAGGGAGATGGATTCGGCATTGCGATGGCCTCTCTGGACGGAGGAAGAATAGGAATAGCATCCCAGTCTGTCGGGCTGGGCATGGCGTGCCTGGATGCCGCGCTCAGCTATGCCAAGGAGCGTATCCAGTTCGGGAGGCCTATCTCCCAGTTCCAGGGGATCAGATGGATGATCGCCGACATGGCGACCCAGATAGAGGCGGCGCGACTGCTGACCTACTACGCCGCCGCGAAGAAGGACAGGGGAGAGAAGTATACCGCGGATGCATCCATGGCCAAGGTGTTCGCCTCTGAAACGGCTAATCGAGTGGCATACCAGGCCTTGCAGATCCATGGCGGTTACGGGTATATCAAGGATTTTCCTGTTGAAAGATATTACAGGGACGCGAGGGTCCTCACCCTCTATGAAGGGACGTCCGAGATCCAAAGACGCGTCATAGCAAACAATGTTCTTGGAAAGGCCGGGTGAGGGTAAGGGGTTCCCTGTCTTTCTAATTCTTGCAAATCGAAATGCTGTGGTCCCGGGGCATTATGAAACACGCCGGTCATGAATAGCATTCCCTTTGAACACTATCGAGAAATCATTCCTGATTTTTCCTCCTTTGTGGAGAGTCTCCACTCCCCCATTCCAGTGCACATAAGGGTAAATCGCCTGAAGGTAGAGCCAGAATCCCTAGTGGCCATGTTTCGCTCAAAGGGGATCCAACTGGACCTGGCCTCGCCGGGACACGAAGGGCTGTACCTGGCCCGAGGATTGAGGTCCCCGGGAAGCCTGTTCGAGTATTTCATGGGATACTTTCATCCCCAAGCCCTGACTTCCTGCCTGGCGCCCATACTCCTCAATCCCGGGCACGGCTCATTCGTACTGGACATGTGTGCGGCGCCGGGCGGAAAGACCGGGCAAATGGCCGAAATAATGAACAATACAGGCCTCATAATAGCGAATGAGCTCTACCCGGGCAGACATGTGGCCCTCGGCCATACCCTTGCCAGGCTAGGGGTGATCAATACTATTGTCACGAGTTATCAGGCCCAGGAATTTCCCAGGAAAAAGGGCACCTTTGACTATATACTTGCAGATGTGCCCTGTTCCGGGGAAGGGCGTTTTCGAGTGACCTTTCCCGGGGCGACATATGAAATCAAGAAGAGGAAAAGGACCCTGGCGGAAGTACAAAGGAGGATTATCCTTAGGGGCTTTGACTTACTCAAGGATGGCGGGCATATGCTTTATGCAACCTGTACATACAACCCCGAGGAAAATGAAGGGGTGATTCAGTTCCTCTTGGAAAACAGGGAGGAAGCCATGCTTCTACCCATAGATGTGGATGTCAAGCACGAGCCCGGGCTGTTATACTGGGGAAAGGTGCGCTATGACAGAGAAATGGAAAGAGCAGCCAGATTCTATCCCCACCATGTCAATTCAGTGGGATTCTTCATGGCCAGAATTACTAAAGGGAGATAGCAGGAAGCGCATTTTCAAATACCTGGAGGACCGTTTTGGAATCCCGTGCTCTGTGTTTGATGCCTATCTGCTGTTGAGAAGGAGAAAGAGCCTGTGGTTGTTGAGGCAATCTCCCCACCTGGAGGTCGGTTGCCATTACAAGGTTTCAACCGCTGGAATGAGGGCCTTTCGAGTCATCGATGATTTCATCAAGCCATCCACCAGGATGATCCAGATCTTCGGTCACCTGGCCACGAGGTGCAAGGTGAACCTGGACAATGGCCAACTGGCCAACCTGTTGGAGAATGGGGCTTTAGAAATAGATCTGGGAGTAACAAACGGGTATGTAGTTTTGTGCTTTCGGGGAAGGGTACTGGGGATGGGTCTCCTTCTGAGGGGAGAGCTGAGGTCTCAGCTCCCGCGAAAGGATCTTCCCTGTCTTCGAAACGCCCTTACCGGGGAGCCGGGGCCCTGATCCCAGATCTTCCAACAGATGTGGATGCCAATCCGGCCTGAGCTCAAATCCCCTTCCTGCGAACCCCCTGTCATCCAAATGCACAAAAAACTGTGCATGGATGCACAAGAATTTGTGCATTTGGCGCTGTTTCTCTTCCTCACAACTGATCGAGACACATTAATTGCTTGAAATTTTTCCCAAAAAGAATTAGCCTTTCCAAAATTCCGTAAAAACAGGGTGTTAAGAGCTGGACTAAATGGCCGTTCCTGGAGGCCCGGAAGGATTTTGTCCCGGGGCTATTTGTATCTGGCACGGATATTGAAAGAAGATAACAACAAACTGAGTAGGTGGAGCTATGACTAGGACTAGGATTTGATTCGCAGGTCCCATTTCTTTCGGAAGTGAGCCCTGAAAAATCGAGGACGAACAATGCACACAGCCGACTTGAGGCCCCGGACGTTATTTTCTGGAACAGCACAGGTCCCGCCGTGGCTTTTCCAGCACCGAGAACTGATTCAAGCCACGGGGAGTTCCCCCTGCGTAGACAAAGAAGATCTTATCAACCATATCAATCACATCCACTTCAAGGACGGATTCTTGTACGTTCTCCTGCGCCATCCCCGCTATGAGGAGAGTATTCTGCTCAGGGCTTATCCCAAGCCTTGCTCGGGGAACAAAATCACGTGCAGGTGGGAAAAAGAAGATACATTTGACACTGACTTGGCATCCTATGAATTCCTGTATCTCGTCCTAGATGACGGGCGCTGTCTGACTCTTGCTCCGGCCTCCCTGATTGAGGTGAATAGAGATCACTTCAAGGTGAAGATATCCTCGGAAGGATATGTCCTGGGGAAACGAGGGGCAAGGCGGTACAGGGCTGACGGGGTAAGTGCCGAGATAAATCAGAACGGGTTCCACGCGAGGGGAGAACTCCTGGACTTCAATCCCAATGGTTTCAGGGTTCGCGTGATGCCGGTTCCAAATTGCTCCTTTCACTGGCTCAATCCGGATGTCCCCCTGGCAATGACCCTGAAACGCCAGGGAAAGGTAATCTTTTCCGGTAACTGCAAGTGGATACGTCAAGACCTCTCGGCAAGAGAGGGAGACATGGTCATTTCCCCCCTGGAGAACGAAATAAGACGCTTCAGGAAGAAGCAGGTCCGCAACGTCCGTCAGAGACTCACACCCACACCCACGCTGATATTCGAGCATCCTTTCTTGTCTAAAGAGGTTCAGATGGCAGTCAGTGATGTGTCCACATCCGGGTTCTCAGTGTATGAGCCCTGTGAGGAGGCATTACTCGTTCCGGGTATGATCATCCCAAAGATGGAGGTGGACTTCCAGGGTTCGCCAACAATATGCTGCGAGGCCCAGGTCATATACCGGCTATCTGAAGACACAGGGGAAGTTCGTTGTGGGATAAGTATTCTCGATATGGACATCAATGCTTACAGCAGGCTCACTCATATCCTGACGAGTGCCCTGGACCCCCATGCCTATATTTCCAGCAGGGTTGACATGGACTCCCTGTGGGAGTTTTTTTTCACTACAGGTTTTATATACCCAAGAAAATATCGATTAATCCAGGCGTACAAAGAGAGGTTCAAGGAGACTTACCGGAGGCTCTACCAGGAGAGCCCCGGGATCGCCAGACACTTTACCTACCAGAGGAGCGGCAGAATCTACGGTCACATCTCCATGATCAGGGCCTATGAAAAGGCATGGATGATTCATCATCATGCGGCCCTTCCCCTCGACCAGAAACGCACCGGTTTCCTGGTGTTGCGGCAGATAATGCATTATCTCAATGACATGTATCGTCTTCCATCATCCAACATGGACTATGTAATGTGTTACTTTAGGCCCGAGAACAGGTTCCCGAACCTCGTCTTCGGACGCTTCGCCAGGGCGCTCAAGAATCCAAAGGGTTGTTCAATGGATCTATTTTCCTATCTGCCTCATACGAGCCTTTCCCTGGGTGCTCGTTTCCCGGAGGGATGGACCCTGAAAGAAAGTTCAAAGGGGGAGCTATGGGAGCTTGAGAGGTTTTACGACCACCATTCAGGAGGACTCATGGTCGAGGCCCTTGGATTGAATACAGAAGACAGGGAACCATCATCCCTCGAAGAGGAGTACAGTCGATCCGGATTTGTGAGAAAATGCCGATCCTATTCACTCCTTAAAGGAAACGAGTTATGTGCAATACTGGTTGTCAATCAGTCCGATCTGGGTCTGAATCTGTCGGAACTGCTCAATGGAATCAAGATCCTGGTTGTCGACCCTGAAACCCCTTGGGACGTCTTGTCCGTTGCCATAGGGAAGCTGACAAAACAGTATTACACGGAGAGAGTTCCGATTATGTGTTATCCTTTCGAATACATAGAGAAAAACAAGATCCCCCATGAAAAGGAATATCAACTGTGGGTCCTCAATGTCCAATGCGGAAATGAATACCTGGAGTATATGCAGAGAAAGTTCAGGATAGGCTATTCATAAACAGGCGGCCTCCTGTCCTACCCCGGGATGGGGATTTCGCAAGAAATTCCGATCCTCCCCATTTTCATCGTTGAGAGGTCTTTCTCCGAAAACCTGCCATAAAGCTTTTGGGCGCAGCCGTTCAAACAAGATCCGGTTGATCTGTACTCCAGAATGCCATATATACGGTATCAGGAGAAAGGCGGCGCCTGAGGAGCACCGTCCACGAAAGGGCGAAGAAGACGACCGTAAAAATGGACTGGAAAAGAATTGTGTTTATATTTCATAAGGTTGAAGTTACAATCCTGGGAAGGCAATGGGTTGAGCTCAGAAAAGAGGTTGCCATGTTGCCTTCTGAGGGAATAGGAAAGAATATGGAAGGTGAAAAGGAGCTTGATCAGGAGAATGGACAGAAACTTTGATTTTGAACAGGGGCCGATCAGGCCACCGAACGAGGCCCAGAGCTTGCTCTTGAGATTTACGAGGAACTGCCCTTGGAACCAGTGCCTTTTTTGTCCGGTGTACAAGAAGAGAAAGTTTTCCCTCAGGACCGTAGAAGAAATCAAACAGGATATCCAGGCGGCCAGGGATATCGCGGATGATATCAAGGCATTATCATGGAAACTGGGATTCAGCGGCAAGGTCACCGACCAGGTGATAAGCCACATTTTTTCAAGTTCGGCCTATAGTAGCAGTTACAGGAGCATTGCGATGTGGCTGTATTACAATACCGGGGCGTGTTTCTTGCAGGACGCAGACAACCTTGTGATGAAGACCGATGACCTTGTGGAAGCGCTGAAGTTCCTCAGGGAAAAATTCCCGGAGATCACCAGGGTAACAACCTACTCCAGATCCAGGACGATTGTGCGCAAGTCTGTAGAATCATTGAAAAGGATTAGGGCCGCAGGGTTAGACCGGGTCCACGTCGGGCTTGAGACAGGTCATGACCCGCTCCTGAAATTCATGAAGAAAGGGGTCAATTCGTCCCAGCATATCGAGGCAGGCCGCAAGGTCATTGAAGCCGGCATGGAACTCTCTGAGTACGTGATGCCCGGTCTGGGAGGACAGCAACTCTGGAAACAGCATGCGGTGGATACTGCCAGGGTCCTTAACAGGATAAACCCTCATTTTATCCGTATCAGGAGCCTGAGGGTACCAAAGAGGGTCCGCCTTTATGAAAAACTGGCAAAGGGCGAATTCAAGATGCAGACCGATGACATGCTCGCCGAGGAACTCAAGGTCTTTATTGAAACCCTGGATGGCATAACGAGCGTTGTCACAAGTGATCACATCATGAATCTGCTGGAAGAGGTGAGCGGAAAACTTCCGGAAGACAAGGAAAAAATGTTGAATGTCATCAAGGAATACCAGGAGCTCACCGAGGAGGAGCGCCTGATATACCGGGTAGGCAGGAGGGGAGGGGTCTACCGTTCCACGAAGGACCTGAAACGCGATCCCGCTACCTATGAAAAGATCAGCGCCCTCATCCGGGAGTGGCAGGCAAAGGGGGGTCCGGAAGAGATCGAGAGAAATATACGAGAAATGGTGGATCAATACGTTTGATGGCTTGGTAAAAAGTCCAATTTCTGCGTTGCCCTTCATCCCTGCCCCGTTAAATGGGCGGTCTCGGTGTTAAACCAAAGGTCGAGAAAGGCGTGGAAACATCATGCCCTCACCTACATTCGATTTTGAGCTATTTAACGGGGTAAGTGATTGCGGCGTACTTCTATGTACGCCTCTCGAAGATCCCGCATCCTTGGGCGGGGATCACACGAGATTTGCGCGCTCCTGCTCAGCCGGATTTCGCAAGCTCAACTTGAAGACTTGCTTGAAGCTTTTTACTTTGCCATCAAGATTTTGAGTTCTTACGAGTTCATCAAATCTCGATTTTTTGTGAGTTTATGATGTTCATTGACGCTTGATCGTCATCTGGCCGGAGTTATCATTTCCTCTGCCTGATTCCATACTTGGGAAATATTGCTGATGTCCTATTATCCTATCCTCATCGATCTTACCGGCAAAGAAGTGCTTGTTGTGGGCGGTGGGGAAGTGGCACAAAGAAAGGTTGACTCCCTGCTCGAGACAGGGGCAATAGTCAAGGTCGTTGCCGGGAATCTCGGTCCTCGGCTCAGAAAACGCCTGGAACGAGGAGAGATAGTTTTTCTGGGCCGGGAATTCCAGGAGCAACACCTGGATGGCTCTTTCATGGTTTTTGTTGCAACCAGTGACAGGAACTGGAATAGCCGCGTGAGCCACCTGGCAAAGGAGCGGGGTATTCTTGTGAATGCTGTAGATCAACCGAGTGATTGCAGTTTTATCCTGCCCTCTGTCGTGAGGAGGGGCGACCTGTTGATTTGCATATCAACGTCGGGGAAGAGTCCTGCCCTGGCAAAGAAAATAAGAGAGGAGCTGGAGACCAGGTTCGGAGAGGAATATGGTTTGTTTTTGGCCTTGATGGGGAGACTGAGAAAGCTGATATTGAACCGTGGACTGGATCACAGGGAGAACAGGAAGGTATTCTACAAACTGGTTGACTCGGATCTGCTTGGGTTTCTCAAGGATGCGGAATGGGAAAAGGCTGCATCATTGATAAGGGAGACCACAGGGGTGGAATGGACCGCCGAGAATATCGAAGAAATCATCGGGACTGGTCAAGGTGTGGAGGCTGAAAATGAAACAATATGACAGGCTGGTTGCATCATGGAATTCTTAGTATTCAGAGTGGCGCTTTTCCTGATCATTTTGGCAGCAGGAGGGTTTGTTGTCTATATGATCAAGCAGCAGAAAACCGTGTACCAGTGGTCCTACAGGATACTCCTGGTGGGGTTCGCCTTTCATACCGCCTACTTCGGGATTCAGTACTACAATCTCGGGTACCAGGCTATCTTTACCCTCAAGGCAGCTTTGTCGTTCTTTGCTTGGGCCATCCTCGGGGCCTATCTTGTCTTCCACCTGAAGTTCAAGCTGATGGTTCTTGGCTCCTTTCTGACGCCTTTTGCAGCCTGCCTTTTGATTATCTCCTCCACAATTCCAGGAATGGAAATCGTTGCCAGGCCTGCATTCAAGGGCATGTGGCTTACAGTTCATGTGTGGGCGACCCTCATGGGAAACGGGGTTTTTGCGGTTACATTTATCTCGGCCGTTATGTACCTCTTGCAGGAGCACCAAATAAAGGGCAAGAAACTAGGCCCCCTGTACACCAGGCTCCCCTCCCTTCAGACCCTGGACATGATCAATCATTACAGCCTCATGTACGGCTTTCCCCTGTTGACCCTGGGGATGATTGCAGGCGCTGTCTATGCCCAGTATGTGTTGGGAAAATATTGGCGATGGGACCCAAAAGAGGTGTGGTCTTTCGTCACGTGGCTCCTTTACGCAGTCCTGCTCCACGAGCGGATCGCAGTCGGGTGGCGCGGCAGGAGGACTGCGATCTTGTCAATTATCGCTTTCTTCGTACTAACATTCACTTTTGTCGGTGCCAGTCTCTGGCTGAGCGATTATCACAGTTTCAAGAGTTTGGAAGGCCGCATAGCTCCGTGATCGCCATCTTGAACATAGGGATGAATCATCAGACAGCCCCCGTTGAGCTGAGGGAATGCCTTGCCAAGGATCCCCAGAACCTTGATAGGGCCGTGGCGTTTATACGCGAACAGGGCTGTCTCAGGGAGGGTATGTTCTTATCGACCTGCAACCGGGTAGAAGCGCTCTGTGTAACCGAACAGCCTGCCGAGGCAGAAAAATCCATCGTCAGCTTTATGTCGCGATTGAGCAACCTGCCTGAAGGGGATTTTCTACCAAACCTCTACGTCCACCAGGACCAGGATGCAGTCAGGCATGTTTTTCGTGTGGCTTGCAGTCTCGATTCAATGGTGGTGGGGGAGCCTCAGATTCTCGGCCAGATAAAGGATGCCTATTCCGTGGCCTCCAGGGGAAAAATTTCCGGGACAATACTGAATAAGCTCATGCACAGGGCCTTCCACGTGGCAAAGCGCGTGCGGACTGAGACAAACATAGCTGACTCGGCCGTATCCATCAGCTACGCAGCCGTAGAGCTGTCAAAGAAGATATTCTATGACTTGAGGGGAAGGACCGTGCTTCTCATCGGGGCCGGAGAAATGGCCGAGCTTGCTGCGAGACACCTCCTTGGCAACGGAGTCAGCTCGATCTTTGTGTCCAACAGGACCTTCAATCGGGCGGTTCAATTGGCTGAGGCCCTTGAAGGTAAGCCGGTTTCCTTTGATGAAATCGAGTCGCTGCTCCTGGAAGTGGATATAGTAATAACTTCCACCGCCTCACCGGGCTATGTCGTCCCTGCCGACATGGTCAAGAGTTCAATGAAAAAGAGAAAGAACCGCCCCATCTTTTTTGTTGACATCGCGGTGCCCAGGGATGTGGATCCTGGCGTAAATGACATTTCAAGCGTGTACCTGTATGACATAGACGACCTGAAAGGTGTGATAGATCTGAATCTATCCCAGAGGAAAAAGGAGGCAGTAAGGGCTGAAAGGATCGTTGAAGAGGAAGTCATCAAATTTGAGAAGTGGCTCAGGACCCTTTCGGTGGTTCCTACCATAAGGTCCCTGAGAGAAAAGGCAGAGGCCATACGGAGGAGAGAGTTGAGAAAAAGCCAATCCCTGCTGAAAGACCTATCCCCGTCTCAGCGAGACGGGATAGACCGGCTCACGCTCTCTATCGCAGAAAAGATCATAAATGACCCAATCCTGGTCCTGAAGAACAAGGCAGAGAGATCTACAAAGGATGTGTATTTAGATATGGCGAGGAAGCTCTTTAAACTGGACAATGATGAGGATGAGGAATAATCATGGACCTGAATGCTATGGTTGCGAGACTCAAAAGCCACCCGCGAGCCGCAGAAATGGGGATGATGGCCTTTCACCTTGGAATAGTGCGGGCCGCTTCACGGGATGGCAAGAATGTCAAGGCACTCGAAGTTGAATACGACTACGATATTGTCGCAAATATAATCAGCAATATAAAAGAGTTACCAGGCATTATTGAAGTTTTAGTTGAAACAAGGGAAGGGAATCTCGGAATCGGAGAGGAAATCCTGGCAGTGGCAGTCGCCGGTGATGTGAGAGAGCACGTATTCCCGGCCCTGGAGGAAGCAGTCAACCGAATAAAGGCTGAGGCTAGCAAGAAGAAAGAGGTGATATTTCCATGGGGATGGTAGATGTTACTGAAAAGCCCGTCGTGAAGCGGAGCGCACAGGCGACTGGAAGGATTGTTCTTACTGAGGGGACCCTGGAGGAGATTCGAAAGGCAAACATAAGGAAGGGTGATCCGCTGGTGGTTGCCGAGATCGCTGCAATGAGTGCTGCCAAGCAGACCCATACCCTGATTCCCCATTGCCACCAAATACCCCTGGATATGGTAAAGCTGGACTTCCTTCTCCACAGGGACGGCATTGAGGCCAGGTGTCTGGTAAGGGCGCAGGCAAGGACGGGGGTAGAAATGGAGGCTCTGGTCGGTGTTACCATGGCCTTGAATACCATTTGGGACATGGTGAAATACCTGGAAAAGGACGCGGAGGGCCAGTATCCAGCTACCAGGATAGAGGATGTCAGGGTCTTACATAAGGAGAAGGCGGTGGAATAGGGGATGTCCGGCAATTTTGCGATTATCTCAGGGAGAAGTCATAAAGAGGGGGATAGAGATGCACAATTTCTTGTGCACATGCACAAAAAATTGTGCATCTCTATCCCCCTGTGTGTAAGCTGAGCATCTTTCTTGAGGGTGAAAAAGTAAAGCGGCAAAAGGAAGTGCAAAACAGTTTTTCTGAAAAATCAGGATGATAGGGCGATCAAGAGCTCCAGTTTGCGCGGATTCTCCATGATCAGCAGAATTTGGCACATATCTTGAGTAAGGCTTATCAGTATTGGACGAA
>JAFDIC010000308.1 GCA_019308525.1 Deltaproteobacteria bacterium | reverse complement strand
CGGGACAAAAAGCACAGCCGGGAAGGTGCAGGCCGTGATTTTCATCGGATCGAATTTCACCGTCACGCCATTGCCCTGATTCCCGAACCGGGAGATAAGAGACCTGGTGTAGCGTTTCTGGCAGAGGGGGATAAACGTGGTTCAAACTCTCGCTTTTGTACCTGCTCCACATCAAGAAGAAAAACCTGCCATCATATCATTGAGTTGTCCAAGATATACCGGTCCTTGAAAAAATCCCTGGATGGAAAAAGCCTTGATGAGGATTTCAAATCGAGTGTCTGGTATCGAATCGCCCGAATAATGGGAGAAGGAAACTCTATAACGTCAAGGACGACATCATTCAAGTATATGACCAGGCGACCTATTGTTATTGATCACGAACAGGTCCAAGAGGATAGAGAGAGGGAGAGTGGCGAAGGGCTTGTTAAAGTATTCGATGCTCGAGGGGAATGCCTAATCTCCTATTTTTCAAGGGCACAGGACGCTTCACGTTTCGCAGAACGCTTGATGGAGATTGAAGACAAGCACAACGAAACAGTGCCTAACCGCGCACAGGTCCTTGGAATGCTTTCACGCATGACCCTCAATGAAAATGAAAGGGCCATGCTTCACAGGGGGTACAAGACAAGGGGTTTGGTACTGGAAGAAAGCTTCTGGTACCGGATTGCTTACCACTGCTACCGGGAATTCGGGACCAGTGAGTACGCGTTCCGTCCTGGCATAGAAGAAGCCTCCGGCGCATTCACCGTGACGTGTGAGCGAGTTAGTGGAGAGACCCTTTTCCGTATGACTGTACCAAGGCATCTTGTAAAAACCCTGTTGGGCTGTTTGGGAGAGATGTTGCCTAACCAGCATAATTTGCCCATTCACCCTATCCCGCTGAAATCCATATTCAAGGTCACCATGGACACGGAAATGGATCTGGATGTCAGGCCGGTCATCCAGCTTATCCAGGAAAATGGGGAGGATAGGTTCTTCGACAGGGAAGAGCTTGAAAAGTTCCGCTATGGTGACTTGGTCTACATTAAAGAAATGGGTATTCTCGCTGAGCTGGAAAGACCTGACAAGCAACGGGAGTTCAAGGCCCCGGTCAGGATGACCCTCAAGAAGTCCCAGGTGCCCCTTTTTCTGGAACAGTTTGGAGATGAGATCCAAAGAGGGCACTATCTGGTGGATGAGGAAATAAGGGCCCTAAAGATCTTCAAGGAATTTGACAATGTGGAGTTCGAACCTGAGGCTATTGAAAGGGATTGGTGCTGGATTGATGTGAAATACGGTTTTGGCAATACATCCATTTCACTCAGGGAGATCCTCTCTGCGAGAAAGGAGGATAAGCGCTTCATAGGGACTGCCGGTGGATGGGTAGACTGCCAAGCACCGGAAATAGAGTCTATTGCACGAGCCTTCCCGGAAGCGGAGGTTGAGTACGGTCCAAGAGGCTTGAAGCTCACCAAAATGGATATTTTTCGTATAAGGGCGGCGAATAACAAGGCTTTCGTGATAAAGGGCGATAGTAAGCGCGCTGAGCTGCTGAGAAGAATAATGGATTTGAAACCCTCAACAGCCCCGCCGTCATTGAGCGGAATGCGTTCCACTTTAAGGTCCTATCAACGGTTGGGTGTGCAATGGCTCTTCTTTCTGTTCGAGAACGGGTTCGGAGGCCTTCTTTGCGATGATATGGGCCTTGGAAAGACACATCAGGCCATGGCATTGATGCTTGGGCTGAAGAGAATGGGGAAGCTAAACAACCCGTGCCTGGTCGTGAGTCCCATCACAGTACTGAGCCACTGGCAAAACAAGATCCAGGAGCACGTTCCTGAGCTGAAGGCCGTGAACTACCATGGCGGGCAGAGAAACCTGTCCGAGGTCATGGACAACAATGATATAATCTTGACTTCCTACGGTATCTTGCGAAGAGACATTGAACAACTGAAAGTCCATATGTTCAGCCTTGTTATCCTTGATGAGATTCAACACGTCAAGAACCCCAAGACGCAGGGTTACACTGCTGCCAGGGATCTGAAAGCAGGCATGAAGCTCGGACTGACGGGAACGCCCATTGAAAATTCGCTTTATGACTTGAAGGCCCTCATGGACATGGTAATTCCAGGCTACCTGGGGAGCGATCATTATTTTAGGGAGAGGTACCTAGGCCATGGCGAGAACGGACTAGATAACCGCAGACAATCAGAACTTTCAAGGCTGACGTCGCCGTTCATCCTTCGACGTCTCAAGAAGTCGGTTTTGAGGGAATTGCCGGGAAAAATCGAGGATATCAGGACTTGTCGACTCAGCAGAGACCAGGTCAAACTTTACCGGGATGCCATCTCATTGCGCGGTGAAGATTTGATTGACACCCTTAGGAAGAGTGAAACGCCTATCCCTTACATACATATCTTTGCCCTCCTGAACCTGCTTAAGCAGATCTGCGATCATCCTTCCCTGGTGGACGGTAAATTGGACGACTACGACCGTTACAGGTCTGGGAAGTGGGAGCTCTTCAAGGAGGTCTTCTCAGAAGCCTTAGGCAGCAACCAAAAGATCGTTGTGTACAGTCAATACCTGGGAATGATTAGGATCATCGAGAAACACTTACAGGGACAGGGGATAGGTTTTGTCACCCTCACGGGGCAATCCAGGAATCGCGGAGAGATTGTGGCCCGGTTCAATAACGATCCGGATTGCCGGGTTTATGTGGGGAGCCTGAAGGCCGGAGGTACTGGAATAGATTTGGTGGCAGCCTCGGTGGTTATCCATTATGATCGTTGGTGGAATGCTGCAAAAGAGGACCAGGCGACTGACAGGGTTCATAGGATAGGCCAGAAACGCGGTGTACACGTCCTGAAACTTGTCACGGTAGGTACCCTGGAGGAGAAAATATCGGCCATGATACAGAAAAAGAGGAACTTGGTGGATAGTGTCATAAAAGAGGATGACCCTGATTTGTTGAAGTCATTCTCCAGGGACGACCTGATAAACCTGTTGGGTCTACCGGACCGACACGAAGAATCAGAACTAACGGATTTTGCAAATCATGTGTGATCGACCCGCAATCCAATACTCAACTCTTCAGCAGTAGCGTAATATCTTCAGGGAGTTCGCTGATTGTCTCCCTCACGGATTGTATTGTATTCAACAGACGGGTGTACATCATCGCAAGGCCCACGTTCTCAGCAAGGATCTCCAGTGAGTCCAGGTCTGTCTTCGACACATCCCAAGGCTCAGAGTGATACAGACGTAAGACCCCCAGGGGCTGCCCGTAAAGTTTTATGGGAACGGACACCATGCTCCTGATGCCTTCTTCAAGTACCACACTGTAGTATCAAAGTCAAGGCCCCAGCTCCAAAAAGGCCGCCGGAGGTCGGGATCTCCCAGAGTTTCAGCAGTATGAAGACAGGCCGGTCCCGGATATGAAAAAGAAGATGTCCCTTAACTCGGGTCCGGTCACTGAACCGGCTTTTTCCCCCGACAAGCGATCAGGGGAACATAGAAAAAAGTCCTGGGATGCCTGTAGTATATCTCCAGTTCCTTGAAGAACTCGTCGAACCCCCCTTCATAATCCTCAAAAGAGTAGCCGGAATTCCTGGCCGCTATTTCCACCTTCTTGGCCCAGTTGAAGATATCTGGGTCTTTCACCTCCCCGAATATGAGGTTGTGGGAACCGATGTCCACATCGATCTCCGTAAAGGCAAGGTCGTAGAGGTAAGAGTAAAGCTTTATCCCCGCGTAAGGATCAAAGCCGTAATTTTTCTCGAGAGATTCCATTATCCCGTTGATTGCCTTCTCCAGTCGAGGGGGGAAACCGTGGTACCTGAGGCAATTGCAATCCAGGTCGATCAAGCAGAGGATACCTCCAGGTTTCAATATCTTGGATATATTCTTCACGATTGCGAAGGTGCCGGTATTATAGTATTCGAGAACGAAACGGATCCATATGAAATCGAACGATCCAAGGTCTTCAAGGGGGTCCCGGATGTCCCTGAGGAAATAACTTATGCCGGGGGCATTGTAATGCTTCTTGCCATAAATGATCCTCTGTTCCGAGAAATCCACACCAATGGTCTTTCCGCCGGGTTGGACCAGTTTGTTCAGGTGAAAGGTTGTCTTGCCGGCCCCGCAGCCCAGATCCGCCACCCGCATCCCAGGTGATAAGCCTGCCCATAGGGCCTGTTTTTCAACTGTTTCTCCGTCTGTTTTGAGGTCAAGGCGCAGAGCCTCTTCTTCGTTTTCCATGAGGTACTGAATTCGTGTTTTGTTTGCCATTTCTCGACCAGACCGATTCCTTTCTGATGTGTTTCTCGCTAGATTCCTTTTTCTTCCAAATATGCAAAAGACTTCAAGATATCGTCCTTTACATCCTTGCCCCTCAGGGCCTGCTTTGAGATCCTGTGTCTCTGGGCCTCAAATTCCCTTCTTCCTTTGGGGCCGAGAGAGCTTAGCATTTCTTGGTTGTCCTCACGGTATATGGGGCCCGAGTTTTCCATTTGGAAGAATGTCTTGAGGACCTGCTCTCTTGCCTGTTCCGTGTTCATGGTCCGGTGTTCCCATTCGAATAGATACCCCCTTAGATCATACTTCTCCCGCTCCTCAGGTTCATATATGGGGCTCAGGGGGCTGAGAATAAAGGGAAAGAATGACCACCTAAGGCCTCCTTCACTTTCCGGAAATTCATGGTCCCTGATAAACTGCCGTGTTCTGCTGGCGGTCTCCTCTGTTTCGCCGGGAAAACCGAAGATAAAGTAGCAAGAGCAGCTAATGCCTCCCTTCAAAAGCCTTTCCAACACTCGGGAATACAGACCGGGGCTCGCCTTCTTGTTCATGTTGCGCAGGATCCGGGGGTCAGCCGATTCGAGTCCCAATTGGACCTCCACGCATCCAGCGGCGCGCAGCAATCCTATATCGATATCTTTAAGAGTGCTCGCCCTGACAAATGTCATCCACTTGAGATCGAGTTCTTCTTTGAGGAAACGTTGACATACCTCGTTGAGGTCATCCCTCCCCAGCCTGAAGTTATCATCTACAAACCAGATGTACTTGGCCCCGCGGGCTGAAACCTCCTTCATTTCGGTTATTAGGTGATCAATCGGCTTTATGGAAGTCAGGCGCCTGTCCTTGAC
>JAFDIC010000307.1 GCA_019308525.1 Deltaproteobacteria bacterium | reverse complement strand
ACTGGATCTGTCGGAAAATGCGAGGGCGGTCCTGGAGAGGAGGTACCTGAAGAAGGATCAAAACGGCCAGGTAATAGAGTCTCCCGTGCAGATGTTCAGGAGGGTGGCGCGACACGTAGCAGGGGCTGAAAAGATTTTCGGCAATCATGAACTTGCTGAAAAGATGGAAGAGCACTTTTTCAAGATGATGACGGAGTTCAAGTTCCTGCCCAACTCTCCCACCCTGATGAACGCAGGAAGGAGCCTCGGGCAACTGGCCGCCTGTTTTGTTCTCCCTGTGGAGGACAGCATGGAAGGGATCTTTGATGCCTTGAAAAATGCGGCCCTCATACACAAGTCCGGAGGAGGGACGGGTTTCTCCTTTTCCAAGTTGCGACCAAAAAACAGCAGGGTGGGCACAACGGGTGGTGTTGCTTCAGGACCTGTCTCCTTTATGAAGATATTCAACACTGCAACCGAACAAGTGAAGCAGGGAGGCACCAGGAGAGGTGCCAACATGGCTGTCCTACGAGTGGATCACCCTGATATCATGGAGTTTATTTTCTCCAAGCAGGGAAAGAGAGAACTCACTAACTTCAATATATCGGTTGCAATAACCGATGCCTTTATGGAGGCTGTGAAGTCACACGGGACCTATGACCTTGTGGATCCCAGGGAAGGGAAGAAGGTCGGAGAGCTTGATGCGAACGAGGTCTACCAGGCCATGATTCATCAGGCATGGGAAAACGGCGACCCGGGGGTCATCTTCCTTGACAGGGTCAACAGGGACAACCCCACTCCTGAACTGGGAGAGATTGAGAGTACCAATCCCTGTGGAGAGCAACCCCTGCTTCCAATGGAGGCATGTAATCTTGGTTCGGTCAATCTGGCCAAGTTCGTCGTGGCGGACGGCGGGAGACCTTACCCGGATTATGAGGGATTAAAGGAGATCGTCTGGTTGGCCGTGAGGTTCCTGGACAATGTCATAGAAGTGTCCAAGTATCCCTTGGACGAGATAGAAAGGATGGTGCGCGGGAACAGGAAGATTGGTTTAGGGGTAATGGGGTTCGCAGATATGCTTTTCAGGCTGGGGGTCCCCTACAACTCGGAGAGGGCCCTTGAGACGGCAGAGGAGATAATGGGATTCATCCAAAGGACATCCAAGGATGCATCCAGGTATCTGGCCGAAGAGAGGGGGACCTTTGAGAACTATGACAGGAGTATCTTTAAGGGAAAGGAGGGATGCCGTTACCGTAATGCCACCACCACGACTATTGCCCCCACCGGTACTCTGAGCATCATTGCCGGATGCTCGAGCGGTATAGAGCCCCTCTTTGCCCTGAGTTTCATCAGGAGAGTAATGGACGACGATGAGCTCATGGAGGTCAATCCTTACTTTGAAAGGGTTGCAAGGGAAAGGGGGTTTTATAGCCGGGACATCATGAATGAAATAGCCCGCACCGGGAGCATACGCGGGATAAAGGGCATCCCGGATGACGTCAAGGAGGTCTTTTTGACCGCTCACGACATAGATCCCTTATGGCATGTGAGGATGCAGGCGGCCTTTCAAAAACATATTGACAACGCCGTCTCCAAGACCGTGAATTTACCCCGGGAGGCCACGGAAGAGGACGTGGAGGCGGTGTACAACCTGGCTTACGAACTTGGTTGCAAGGGTGTTACCATCTACCGGGACGGGAGCAAAGAACATCAGGTCCTCAGTTACAACAACAGGGTCGAGAGCCAGGCCTATCCATCCTGGGTAGACGTGAAGGACCGGCCGGAGACCCTCGAGGGGTTTACTACAAGAGTGAGAACGGGCATGGGCAACCTCTACGTGACGGTCACGGAGTATGAGGGGAGGCCATTCGAGGTCTTTGCGACGATCGGGAAATCGGGCAAATCCACAACGGCCAAGACAGAGGCCATAGGGCGCCTGGTGTCTCTGGCCTTGAGGTCCGGAATCCAGGTGGATAAAATAGTGGAACAATTGAAGGGTATTTGCGGCGAACACCCGGTTTTCCACAAAGACGGGCTTGTCCTTTCCATTCCGGATGCCATAAGCAAGGTCCTGGAGAAGAGTTACCTGCAAGGGGAAATGTACCAGAGGCGCCACAAACACGAATACAGCCTGCTTGGCGAGACCTGCCCCGAATGTGGTCAAACAATCAGTTTCGAAGAAGGATGCATGACCTGCCACTTTTGTGGTTTTACCAAGTGCGGGTAGGCGTCCTTTAACCCTCCCCATTATCTCGCCACTTGCCGGCGTCACGGAAACATTCCCATCCACCATCGCACCAACCATCCCTATCATGGTTTCAGCATTGGCCAGAACTTTATTATTGTGACTCCTGCCTGCTGACTCCTGGATTCTGGCTCCTGGCTCCTATGCCATATGGTTGGTTGCCGCGCTCTCCAGCCCCTCGCAGGGGCCGGGCGAAGCGGGATCCTTTGGGCCCGGATCATTAGGCTTTGATTTGTTGGAAAGAATAGGGTATTTTTAGGCTCTTATGGTCACGGGACAGGGATGAACAAATTAGAGAGGAGAGGGAGAAGTCGGCTTATGGAAAACATCGGATTCATTTCCACCCGAATTGCCGGGACGGACGGTGTATCATTGGAAATCTACAAATGGTACCAGATGTTGGAAAGAAGGGGTTACAAGTGCCATTTTTTTGCCGGGGAACTGGACACTCCGCCCGAGAGGTCTTTCCTGGAGCCCATGGCACACTTTGAAACGCCCGAGATCAAGGAAACACACCAGGCCCTGGTAGGAACTACAACTCGCAGCAGTCCGCTGTCCAGGAAAATACAGGAGCTGAAGGATTATCTGAAGGAAAAACTCTATGAGTTCTGCGATGCCTTCAAGATAGAGCTGATCATACCGGAAAACGCCCTGGCCATACCCATGAACGTGCCCCTGGGGATAGCCATTACGGAACTGATAGCCGAGACGGGGATCCCGACCGTCGCACATCACCATGACTTCAGCTGGGAGCGTAACCGGTATCTCATCAATGCCATGCAGGATTATATTCATTACGCCTTTCCTCCTACCCTCAATTCCATACGGCACGTGGTGATAAATTCCGCCGCCTCCCGCCAGTTGAGTTACAGGAGGGGGATAAGCAACGTCATAATACCCAACGTGTTTGACTTTGACGCTCCCTTGCATCCATCTCCCAACGGCAAGAGGTTGAGGGAGGAACTCGGGTTTGCACAAGGGGACCTCTTTGTCCTTCAGCCTACCAGGGTTGTGCCACGGAAATGGATAGAGAGGGCGGTAGAGCTGGTAAGTATGTTGGACTTGAAAAAGCCGAAGCTGGTGGTTTCCCATGAAACAGGAGATGAAGGTGATCTCTATGCACACAGGGTCCTGGAATATGCCCAGCGCCTCGGGGTGGAAGTGATCTACATGGGGGACAGGGTGGGGACTGCCCGATGCTTCAAGGAGGTCTGCGAGAAGAAGTATACCATTGATGATGTCTACTTGACCGCAGACATAGTTACCTACCCTTCTGGATATGAGGGCTTTGGCAATGCCTTCGTGGAGGCAATATACTTCAGAAAACCGGTTGTCGTGAATCGATACTCCATATTCATAGAAGACATTGAACCCTGTGGGTTTGAAGTGATAACCTTTGAAAGTTTTGTCACAAGGGGTGTCGTGGAAAGAATCTGGCAATTCCTCGATCCCCAAAACCTGGAACAACTTGTGAACAGGAACTATGAGCTGGGGAAAAGCTATTTCTCCTACAAGGTATTGGAAGAGAAGCTCCTGCCCCTGATAGAGTCCTTCAGGCGGGGGTCATGGAAGAGAGGGAACTTTTGAAAGACGCGGGAGCACGGTGGACAGGGTATTGAAAATAGGAATTGTTCATTATTCCTGCGCGCCCCTCATAGGAGGCGTAGAGGAAGTCATTACCCATCACGCGGCGCTCCTTCACCGGATGGGCCAATCCGTCAGGGTTATCGCAGGCATGGGGGAGGTATATACCCGGGATTTTCCGGTGAGGATAGAGCCCCTTCTGGCATCTAGAAACACCACCATAACCAGAGCGCATGAACAGACGAAGTCGGGTGATTATAGTTCCCTGAGGCGCCTTGTAAACAGGATATATGGAACACTGGCAGAGTGGGGGGATGGCCTTGACGTCATTTTGGCCCATAACGTGTTACACATGCCCTTTAATCTCCCCTTGACACTGGCCCTGCGACGAATGGCGACAACCGATGGGAGTCCCATAGTTGTGAGCTGGGCCCATGACTCCCCCTATTTTCAGTCCCACTATCCCGATTACCTGGAGGATCACCCATGGAACGTCTTACGAAGACCCCACAAGAACATACATCTTGTTACGATCTCCGAATCTCGCAAGCAATTGTTCTCCAAGCTCTGGGGGGGAGTCAAGTGGCGGGTGATCAATAACGGCGTCGATCCGGCAAGTATTCTCTACCTGGACGAAAAGTCCGTGATGCTGGCACAGGAACTGGATATCTTTACGAGAGACCTTGTCCTGGTCCAACCATCGAGGATTACACCCAGGAAGAACCTGGAGCTCTCCATTCACATAGTGAGGGGCATAAAGCTGATGGGATTCAATGTCCTATTTGTCCTGACCGGCGCATATGATCCCCATGAGCAGAAGGCCGTTTCCTACTACCGCAGGCTCAGATACTGGATAAAGGAACTTGGCATTGAGGAGAACGTCGCCATATTGGCCGAGTACCGGTTCAAGGACAGGAGAAAACTCAACCCTGACCGGGTCTTTATCAGGGACCTGTACCTGATGGCTGATCTGCTGCTGATGACGAGCAGGGACGAAGGCTTCGGCTTGCCGCTGCTTGAGGCCGGGCTGGTCAAACTACCCATAGCATGTTCGGAGATTCAGCCCTTTCGGGAGCTGGGGAAGGATGTATGTTTCTTCCGCCTGGATGAGCATCCTCTCTCGATCGCGGGACGGATAGTAGAATACCTCTCTCGCTCCAGTACCCATCAAATGTTTCGAAACGTCATGAAGAAACACGTCCTTGAGGTCATCTGCCAGAGAGAGATCTTGCCTTTCCTCAGGGAAATCGTCATTCAAAAGTAAGGGGTCTAGGCCCGGGATTCGGCTTGGGCCTCTTCCTGTTTCAAGGATGGGTGAATGGTTTTCTTG
>JAFDIC010000306.1 GCA_019308525.1 Deltaproteobacteria bacterium | reverse complement strand
TTTACAAGCTCCAGGAACAATTCTCTGGCTTCAAGATAGTCCAGGTCGAGGGTGATACTTCTCTTGTTTCGATTCCAGGCACAAAAATAGGGTGATGTGTTTGACTCAATTCCCTTGGCCAGATCGGATGTCTGGATCTTGATCACTTCGGCTCCAAAATCTCCCAGTATTCGCGCGGTATACGGTCCGGCCACTATGCGTGTGAGGTCCAAAATTCTTATTCCCCGTAAGGTTTCTCCTTGCATGATTCTTCCCTATATTACTCTGCGTTCATAAAGACGTTTTAGTTTTTTTTCCGAAAATCCAAGCTCCTGCCGGTAGATTCTTTCGTTGTGCTCACCGGGAGGCGGCGCGGGCTCCTCCGGGAGATCCAATCGGAGGCTGCTTGTATAGGGCATACCGGGATATTTGAAGGTGATTCCGGTTTCCGGGCATTGCCGTTCAACGAAGAAGTTGCGGGCCTTGAGTTGGGGACATTCGAGAATCTCACCTGGCCTTTGAACAGGAGCCCATGGAAACCGCATCAACTGTGCAAGCTCATAAATCTCACCCCTTGTATGGGTTGCGGTCCATTTTTTCAGAACTTCAATTACATGGGACAGGTGTTCCCGCCGATAGCCTTCATCCCGCCATCTTTCATCTTTCAAGTCTTCTGCCATTCCCTCTGCGTCCAGCCACTCGACCAAGGTATCCCACATCTGAAAAAGGGTCACCTGGATGAAACCGTCCTTGCAAGGCAGCACGCAGAAATCTTCGTTCCAGTGTAGATTCCCCTTCCTGCGGTCAATGATCCCCTCTGCAAAATAACGGTGCATTACGTGTTCCAGGGTCCCCGTAACGGAGGCCTGGATGGAAATGTCGATGTGCTCGCCTTCGCCGGTCCTGGATCGATTCCTCAATGCCAGCAGGATTGCGGTCGCCACAAACAAAGATGCTGCAAAGCAGGATTGGTTACCGAAGGCCTTGAGCGGGGTTAGCGATTCTGACCCGCTCACATACATCTGCCCGCCATAGGCCGACAGTACCAGGTCGCAGGCTTGATAGTCTCTTCGCGGACCGCCCTGTCCGAAGCCGGTCACTGAAACTAAGATGAGCCTCGGATTGACGCCCCTGAGAGATTCAAAATCCAGACCCCGCTGTTTCAAGAAACCGGGGGGCAAGGTCTCTACCACGACATCTGTTCTCTTTGCCAATTGCAAAAAGATTCGCCTGCCTTCCTTACTTCGCAGATTTAGAGTGATGCCAAGCTTGTTGGCGTTGTTGTAGAAAAATGACAGGCTGGTCTTGGATTGGGATCTCCCTTTCAAAAAGGGGCCCAGGTTTCTGGAGCTATCACCCCCGGGCATCTCCACCTTGATCACGCGCGCACCCAAATCCGCCATTATCCTGGTGCCAAAACTGGCCCTTTCATCGGCCAGATCCAGGATGCGGATGCCACATAGTGGTGCACTTTGACCGGGCGTTGATTTCATTTAAGCAATCTAGTGACCTCGCAAAAAGTCGAAATCGATATGGCGAAGTAAAAAGCTTCAAGTAAGCTTCAAGTTGAGCCTGCGAAATCCCGCCATCGGGAGCGCGCAAATCTCGTGTAATCCCCGCCTAAGGGGACAGGAAATCACAACGAGATGAAGCGCAACGGAGAAATTGGACTTTTTCCGAAGCCATCAACTTTGGGTCGCATAATTAATCGGATGATTTTAGGGGCCTGGGTTCTTGAAGCTGCATTTCTTTTCCACAACATTCCGGATTGCTCTTTCCGGCCTTTGTGCACAACACTTCTGTTCCGCATGTCCCGCAACGATACCTTTTTCCAAGCTGGGCCATCTGAGCGCGTGCCTCCTTAAGGTTGGGTTTCTGGATTGAAAGAATACTGGAGCCCTGGCAACATAAAAGGATTCCTGCCGAATCCCATCTTCAACTATTTCTTGATTTCCATCTTTTTCCCGCAGCAGCTCAGCTCCCCCTCCCCCCCACGGGTCACGATAAATTCTGCGCCGCATACCGTGCAAACGTATCTTTTTCCAACTTGACTTGCCATGTCTATGAATGTCTCCTATTCAAAGAATTTACTACGAAGATCAGGGCTGACCGTATTTTGCCCTCAACTCCTTTCTTAATACCTTTCCCATGTGATTGCGCGGCAAGGAATCGACAAAGACAACAGATCGAGGCCTCTTGAAACCGGCTAACCTGGGTCGGCAGTATTCTATGATCTCATCTGAATCAACGTTTTCTCCTTTCTTGGTGACAGCGACGGCCCTCACCTCTTGGCCCCACTCCGCATCCGGGATACCTATCACAGCCGCTTCCTCTACTTTCGGGTGTGAACAGAGGACTTCCTCCACCTCTTCAGGTGAAATATTCTCTCCCCCCCGTATTATAATGTCATCGCTTCGCCCAGCCAGATAAACATATCCTTCCTCATCCATCCACCCCCTGTCCCCGGTTCGAAGCCAACCGTCTTTTGTGATTACCGCAGTACTCTTTCCCTCATCACCCCAATAGCCCCGCATAATTCGAGGCCCTTTGGCCCAAATTTCTCCAACCTGGTTGGGAGGCAAAGCGTTACCCTGATCATCGACTATCTTCACCTGAACATCCGGTAAGGGTTTCCCAATGGAAGAGGCCAAGCGTTTCAGTTTCTTTTCTTGCTCTTCAGGGGTACCGTCAATGACATGGTCCTCCGGGCCCAAAACCGTTATGGTTGAAGAGGTCTCGGTCTGGCCGAAAGCATTGATAAACTGCACTCCCGGCATTGCCTTGACCGCTTTTCTTATGATACTTAGCGGCATGGGAGCCGCACCGTAAGTGATAACCTGGAGGCTCGACAGGTCATAGGCCTCAAATTCAGGGTCATCAATGATCCATTTCAACATTGTCGGCACAAGCATCGCGCGTGTGACCCGCTGGTCCTGAACGGTCTTGAGCCACTCCTTGACTTCAAATTGACGCATCAGCACCAGTGTTCGGCCCCCATAAACCGCCGTCACCATCGCCTGAATACCAGCTACATGGTAAAGCGGTACGGTCAGCAGGTTACGCTCTTCAACCTCAGGGTCGGCCGGGTCAACATTCTCCAGGACATAGGAAGTAAAGCTACTGTGGCGCAATGGAACCCCCTTCGGTCTTCCTGTTGTACCTGCTGTATACATGATAAGCGTAATATCATCGCCATCAATATCAACTGCTGGCTCTTCCGAACCGGATGAATTCATCAGATCCTGATAGGAAGGGTGCTCAGTCCCACCCGCATCCACACTGATGCATGTCTCGATGGAAGGCAGATTCGGTAAGATTTTCCGCACCATGTCAAGATATCTGGCGCCCACCAGTAGAACTTTGGCCTTGGCATTGTCGATCATGTAAGTCAATTCATCTGCCTTGGCCCGGAAATTAAGGGGAACAAAAATTGCTCCGGTCTTGGCGGTTGCAAAGTAAGCTTCTATGTATTGAGGACAATTCACGTGCAGCATTCCGATACGATCGCCCTTGTGAACATCTAATTTTTTGAGCGCATTGGCGAATCTATTCACGTTCTCGTTGAACCGGGCATAGGAAATCTGCTCGCCTTCAAAGACAATAAAGTTCCGGTGCGGACATATGGAAGTAGCAATGTACAAGAATTCAGTTGTGTTCATTTCCTATTCCCTGCTCGCAATGCACCGCTATATTCGGATGAGGATAGCTCAAACTGCCGGCCGAGGTAGAAAGCGGCAGGCAAGTATTTTTCCCAGGTGAAGACCTTCGGCAAGGGTAGGAGAGCCCTTAGGCCTACAAGCACCCAATATTGTGAAGAACTTGGGATCGTAAACGATCCCCTACCCAAGAGTCTTGCGAAATTCGGGTTCAAACATGCAAGATGTTTTACATACCCTCAACCCCTAGATTATGCCCATCCGATGCAATTGCACCAATTCTTGTTTCGAATATCCAAGTAATTCACAATAAACTTCATAGCTGTGTTCGGACAAATTTGGTGCGGGTTGGGTCATGAGCCACGGAGTTTTTGAGAATCTGACAGGGGCCCCAGGACATTTGTAGGATCTTGTCCCAGGGAACCGTATCTCATCAAAATATTGCCTTGCATTCAGGTGCTCGCAATTAACCACCTCGTTCATATTTCTCACCGGCGTAAAGGGGACATGTTTTTCCCGGCAGAGATCGAAGATTTCTTGCCTGGTGTGAGCCAACAGCCACGGTGCCAGGAGATTGTCAAGCACATCGGCATATTCCACCCCTGCTTTCAGGCGATCCTTGAATCGGTCATCCGATGCATACCATTCCGGCACTTTGCCCTCTCCGACAATCTCAAGAAATCGCTTCCATTCCGAACCGCGCAGGGCGATCATGGAAATATACCCATCTTTACAGGGCAAGAGCGTATAGGGATAGGGAGCATAGGTCCGATGCCCCGTGCGGGTTCGCTTT
The DNA here is from genome assembly GCA_019308525.1 of Deltaproteobacteria bacterium. The sequence continues at coordinate 725 of JAFDIC010000306.1, read as the reverse complement.
CGGCCGCTGTATATGAATGCCGAGACCACGTTCCCGGTATGGAAAATGGCCCATGACTCGGCCTCCGAGATGTCGATATGCTGGGCTTTCCCATCTCCCTGTTTGGCCATCAGTGCAAACATGATGGCGTTGGCGGCAATTATGCCGGTTTGGAAATGACCCAATGAAAAGGGGGGAGTCAAGGGCTCACGCCCTGGTTCGCCCACGATGATGCTCATGCCCCCCAAAGCACTCGCATTGATGGCATAGGCCTTGTAATCCTTGTAGGGGCCCGTCTGACCAAAGGGTGTAATGGAAACAACCACAAGGTTGGGGTTAGCTTCTTTCAGATGAGCAAAATCAAGTTTCAAATCCGCGGCCAATTGAGGGCGCATATCCTCAACAAGCACGTCGGCCTCTTGAATCAGATTCAAAAAGATTTCTCGGCCGGTAGCCTTTCGCACATCCAGTGTGATGCCCAGCTTGTTGCGGTTCAGATAATGGAATAGGCCGCTTTTATCGATATGGGGTATGTCCTGGGGAAATGGACCGCATCGCCGTGATATGTCCCCAACCAAGGGAGCTTCGATCTTTGTCACCCGGGCACCATATCCGGCAAGGAGCATCCCACAGTAGGGCCCCGAGATGTACTGGGCCAACTCAATGACCCTGATTCCACCAAGCGTCGTGTTCACTATACGTTTTCTCCTCCCAGCAGAGGGGTTCTTTCTAAAACGGATGCCATG
>JAFDIC010000305.1 GCA_019308525.1 Deltaproteobacteria bacterium | reverse complement strand
ATGGAAAAGTAGACGAGGAAGGCTACAGGAACCTCATCGAGTTTCAGATTTCCAACGGCACGGACGCTATTGTCCCCTGTGGAACTACCGGGGAGTCAGCCACGCTGAGCATGGAGGAGCACAAGAAGGTCATCGCCATGGCTGTAGAGGCTGTCAAGGGACGGGTACCGGTGATCGCCGGGACTGGAGGGAACAGCACGAACGAGGCCATAGAACTGACCGAGCATGCTAAGAAGGCGGGCGCGGATGCGACCTTGCAGGTGGTACCATACTACAACAAGCCTACCCAGGAAGGCATGTACCTTCATTTCAAGGCCATAGCCGAGGCAGTCCCCTTGCCCCAGGTGCTCTACAACATTCCGGGGAGGACGGGTGTGAATATGCTCCCGGAGACAATTGCACGGCTCGCAGAATTGCCAGAGGTGGTGGCGATAAAGGAGGCCTCTGGAAACCTGGGGCAAATGGCGGAGATCCTCTTACTGGCCGGCGACAGGATTACCCTTTTGTCGGGAGATGACAATCTTACCCTGCCCGTACTCGGCATCGGGGGGAGGGGCGTTATCTCGGTAGTGGCTAACATAGTGCCGAAGGACAACGCGGATATGCTAAGAGCGTGGGAAAAAGGTGACGTCGACAAGGCGCGGGAACTGTTCTACAAGCTCTTACCGTTGTGCAAGGCCATGTTTATTGAAACAAATCCCATCCCGGTCAAGACCTCCCTGGGTATTATGGGGATGATTGGAGAGGAGATGAGGCTTCCCATGTGCCAGATGTCTCAGCAGAACAGGCAGAAACTGGAGCAGGCCTTGAAAGGTTACGGCTTGATATAGATGGGGATGCTCCCGGAAAAACCTCATCTGCGGCGTTGCGCTGCATCTTTGGTCACTGCGGCGTACCCCTATGTACGCCTCATTCCTAAAGATTTGCGTGCCCTTGCATCTAAGGCTTTTCCGAAAGCATCTTGAGGGGCAACATTGGACGTCTCTTGCAATTCTTGTCTGTATTGAGCGAATTAGAGAGTTGGGACAGTGTTTGATGGAAAGAGACGGATTTGATCTGCCTCTTGTCGGTTCTATTCTATGGGGTTGGCGCTTGCAGGCAACGAGCGCTTAGGCGCTCGGCCAGCTCTACAGTTTGGCTTGAGGCAATAGGTTGTGAAGGAGGCAATCATGATTAGGGCTGTTGTTGCCGGGGCCGCAGGTCGCATGGGAGAACGGATTATACACATGATCCACCAGGCCCAGGACTTTATCCTTTCAGGGGCCTTTGAACATCCCGAGCATCCCAAGGTCGGCGAGGATGTGGGATTGGTGGCTGGCCTGGGTGTCCAGGGGATCGAGATAAAGGGCTCCTTGAAGAACGTTGTAGAAGATTGTGATGTGCTGATCGACTTCACTACCCCTGAATCCACCTTGGAAAACCTCCGCTTGGCCTGCCGCCGTGGACTTCCCATGGTCATAGGCACTACAGGATTCAATCGCGAGCAATTGGAGGAAGCGGTAAGACTTGCGAGGGAGATCCGGTGCGTAATGGCCCCCAATATGAGCGTGGGTGTCAACGTCATGTTTAAGATCGCTCAAGAAATGGCGCAAGTCCTCGGGGAGGATTATGACATAGAAGTGCTGGAGGTTCACCACAGGTTCAAAAAGGACGCTCCGAGCGGGACTGCGATGCGCCTGGCCGAGCTCCTGGCAAAGGCCCGTAATCTGGTTTTGGATCAGGTAGCTGTCTACCAGAGGAGAGGCATCATAGGGGAGAGGGGAAAAGATGAGATAGGGATTCAGACCTGGAGAGCGGGGGATATCACCGGTGAGCACACGGTGATGTTCGGTGGCATGGGTGAAAGGTTGGAGTTGATCCACCGGGCGCACAACAGGGACAACTTTGCGAGGGGCGCAATGAGGGCAGCCAGGTGGGTGATTCACCAATCTCCGGGCCTCTATGACATGCAGGATGTCCTGGGACTAAGGTAGCATGGGTCAGACAACTGCTTACGTGGGCATAGGCTCGAACCTGGGAGATAGGTTTCACAACTGCACAAGAGCAATAGATCTGGTGGACAGAACGCCGGACTGCAAGATAAGAGGATGCTCCGACTGGTTCTGGACGGAACCGATCGGTGTGACCGACCAGGACTGGTACCTCAATGGGGTTGCTTGTCTGGAGACAGGCGTTTCGGCTATGGAGTTGCTGGAGATCTTGCTTTCCATAGAAAGGGACATGGGAAGGGTCAGGGAGAAGAGGTGGGAAGCCAGGACAATAGACCTGGACCTCCTCATATTCGGCCAGGAGATCATTAGAAATGAGAGCCTCGTGGTACCCCATCCCCGTCTCCAGGCCAGGCGCTTCGTCCTCGTACCCATGGTTCAGATCGCACCTGACTTGATCCATCCCAGCCTGGGAGTAACAATGAAGGAGCTACTGGAAGACATACCGGCGGAAGGGCAGGAAGTGAGGCCCATGAAGGGACAGTAGATGAAACTCCTCATTTACGTCATACTGGCATATGTGTTGTACCGGATTTTCAAGGTGTTTCTTGGAGCAGGCAAGAAGATAGGCAAGGGTAAAGAAGGGGGTGTAATTGACGAGATGGTTCAAGATCCCTTTTGCAAGACTTATATCCCCAAGCGGGATTCCATAAGAAGAAATATTGATGGCCAAGAGTATTTCTTCTGTAGCGAGGAATGCGCGTCCAGCTTCAGCCGGGAAAGGACGAGCTGATAAAGGGTGCCGAGCGGGTAGTGTTGTGGCGATTCACAAACATTCTGTCAGGAGGATTGGAGGAGGAAGTCCATGAAATTCTTTATTGATACGGCTAATGTTGATGAGATAAGGAAATCAAATGAACTGGGGTTGCTGGATGGGGTAACGACCAACCCCACGCTTATTTCAAAGGAGGGCCGTGAGTTCGAGGAGCTGATCAAGGAGATATGCAGCATAGTCAATGGGCCGGTGAACGCAGAGGTGGTGAGCACCGACAAGGACGGCATGGTCAAGGAGGCGAAGGAACTGGCCAGGCTTGCAGACAACATCGTGGTGAAGATCCCCCTGGTGCAGGAGGGTTTGAAGGCCGTAAAGCTGCTGGCGAGCGAGGGCATAAAGACGAACGTCACCCTGTGCTTTTCTCCTGTCCAGGCGCTCATGGCGGCCAAGGCAGGGGCTGCCTATGTGAGTCCTTTCGTAGGCAGGCTGGATGACATAAGCCATCCGGGAATGGACCTAGTGGAGCAAATCCTTTCAATCTACGACAACTATGGTTTTGAGACGGAAGTAATAGTGGCAAGCATCAGAAATCCGCTCCACGTTCTTGACGCAGCTCTTATGGGAGCTGACATAGCTACCATACCTTACAAGGTAATGGAACAGTTGATAAGGCACCCCTTGACAGATATCGGGCTTGAGAAGTTCCTTGCCGACTGGGAGAAAATGAGTTGATTGTTTCATGGGGTTGCCACATACTTTCTTCAACGATTTGTTTAGTGCTGCTTTTGATTGCCGGGGGCTCGGCCGTCGGGGATATTTACCGATACAAGGACGAGCAAGGGGTATGGCACTTTACGAACATCAAATCGGACAGGCGATACAAGTTATACATCCGCGAATACCCCAGGAAGCCCTCAGAGTACATAAAGAAGTATGAAGGAATCATCCGGCAGGCATGCCGGGAGTTTAATTTGGAACCCCTTTTTGTGAAGGCAGTGATAAGGGCCGAATCCGGCTTTGACAGAAGGGCGCTATCCAGTAAAGGGGCCAAGGGCCTTATGCAGCTCATGCCCGAGACAGCGGAGGCCATGGAGGTGGGAGACCCCTTTGATCCCGAGGAAAACATCTTTGGAGGGACACGTTATCTCGGCCTCCTCTTGGAACGCTACAATCAGGACAAGAAACTGGCATTGGCTGCGTACAATGCGGGCCCCGAGACGGTTGACAAATACAATGGTATTCCTCCATTCCCCGAGACCATAGCCTTTATCAACAGGGTGATGGAGTACTATGAGAAGAGCAGAGGAAGAACCTCCGGCACGATAGCCGAGTAGTCGTAGACCAAGACCCAGATCTCACGGTGCTTTGATGGACAGGGATTTTCGGGAAGAGGCGGTATCCAACTTGCCTAACATACTGAGTTTTGTTCGTTTGGCCTGCATTCCCCTGGTAATCGTCAGTCTCTATTTCGAGGGCAAGGTGGGGAGTCTTCTTGCCGCGATCTTCTTCGGCCTGGCGTTTGTGACCGACATCCTGGACGGATTTTTCGCCCGAAGATACGGTGCCGTGACCCTCCTCGGGAAATTCCTTGACCCGATGGCGGACAAGATACTCGTCTCGGCCACCATGATCATGCTTATCCCCTTGGGCAGGATTCCCGCGTGGGTAGTTATTATTATCATTGCCAGGGAAATAGCCGTCACAGGGTTGAGAAGCATAGCCGTCAGCGATGGCACCGTAATACAGGCCAGTTCCCTGGGAAAGTATAAGACCATCTTTCAATCCGTGGCCCTCGTAGGTTTGTGCCTCCATTACGAGTACTACAAAATCAATTTTCATGCTGTGGGTATGGCCTTTCTGTGGCCTGCCCTGGTCTTGACCATCTGGTCGGGGTGGGCCTATTTTCGACAATTTCATCGGGTATTTTCCCGTGAAAAGGTTCTCAGGGGGCGGGAAGATAGGGGTTAGATTTTCTATTGACAAACGGCTTGTAAACCATAGAATGAAAATAAGGTTGCGGGAATAGCTCAGTTGGTAGAGCCCCACGTTGCCAACGTGGTTGTCGCGGGTTCGAATCCCGTTTCCCGCTCCAGCATTCTCCAGGGGCGGCATAGCCAAGTGGCTAAGGCAGCGGTCTGCAAAACCGTTACTCACCGGTTCGAATCCGGTTGCCGCCTCCACTGAGATATCAAGGGTCTGCAAGAAATCTCAATAACTTGCAGGCCTTTTTTGTTCCCTGCGTTTGTTCCTCAATGTCCCCCGATGTGCCTCAATATGCCTATCAAGTGGCCCCAAATGTGGCCCAAAGTTTTCCGATCTCGGATTGAGTTCTATGCTAGAGTGGTGTGAGGAGCTTCGGAGAGCTTTTGGAAATACTAAACAAGTACAGGCGTAGCGTGCTCTTTCTTATCCTCAAGGAGCCCCTTCTTTTTCATCACTCCTCTGATCTGGAGGACCCCTTGCCT
>JAFDIC010000304.1 GCA_019308525.1 Deltaproteobacteria bacterium | reverse complement strand
GATGATCAACAACTTGGTTCGTTCTTTCACGATACAGTGTCTCCTCAATTAACTCTCTATATAACGATTTATGGATATATAAACGCCAAAAAAATATCGCTTAGCCACGGCGGACTTCCTCCCGCCGGATAGCTGATACCTTGCTCATAACTTCTGCTATTTCAGGCTCATGTTCCAGCCAGTGGCGAAAATTTCCCAGGAGGTGGGCCGCTTACGGAGACTCGCTGCCGTTTGCAAGCCGATAGTCTACCCAGAGCCCATCCTTTACGAAATCAACGAGGCCTCCCTTGTCAGGAGTCTTCAGGTGCTTGGATACAGTTGACCGGGAGATTCCTAGTGCCTCCTGGATCCTGCAGACGCACATGGGCTTTCGCTGGAGCATCTTCATGATTTTGACCCTGTTGGCATCTGAAAGGGCCTTCATGGCGTCTATGAGATCTTTCATAGGAAGTTCCTTATTACATTCTATTTTGGAAATATAATACGCATATCACTCACTGTCAAGGGTTTTTCCTGTACCGCACTGCCTGCTACCCCGGCTTGGAATTGACAGGATTCTATGGAGACGTCACGAGGGGAGGAGAACGTGGACTTCCCGCTGACAGAATCTTACATCTTGCGCATCACCCTGGGTGGTACAGGGAGGTAGAAGAGTTGCGAAACCAGGGCCGAGGAGTCTACCAGACCGCATCCACCCCATCAAACTCCAGGATCCTTCGATTGGACGTGACAAGAGGTATGCCCATGACCCTTGTACTCGCCACAATGATTTGGTCCGCAGGGTCCCTGTAAAAGCCAGCAAGATGGGTGCTTTCTACTGCAACCTCCGGGGAGAGCTACAGGATTTCGATTTCATATTCGTGAAGGGAGCGCCTAATCCAGGTGAGAACCGGTATGGAAAATCCTAACCTTTTCTTTTCCACCAATTTCGCAAGTTCTCAGCAGGAAATCGCAGATATATATCTCCGGTATGCCCGACGAAGCAGTCTGGCAGCTTTCTCGGAAAATGCGGAGGCATCTTTGATAGCTAGTATCGCGTCTCATAAGTTCTGTCCAGGATTTTGGCAATTTAACATTTCAAACAAGGGATGCACTCAGGCAGCCCTGGCCAAAGGTTCTGTATGTCTGATAACAGTGTTAACAAAGCGGCGGTAAGCTTCACGCGCCTTTTTTTGCGCACGTGGTCTGGTATCCAACTCGATTATGTTGGTAATGTAGTCATCTTTCTCGGTGGCAAGATTGATAAGGTGACGCCAGTCGGCCTGTGGTATGAGCCTGAGATAATCCTCAGCTAAGTTGCTCATGAGTAAGAGCTGGGTTGTAAGGAATTTCGCGTCCATTTGATTGGTCTCAATACAGAGCAATCGGCAGAAACGGCGAACGGCCTTTGCGTGCAGCCCCTCTGCAGTGTAGGACCAGCTAAAGGGATGGGCATAAAATTCGTTCCAAGTGTCGATGAAAGCCATGATGGTTTCGCACAGTTGCTCAGCAGAGAAAAAATGATCGTATTTGAGGCACTTGCTTTTGAGGATACCAAACCATATTTCGACCATATTCAACCAGGATGCATGAAAAGGCACGAAATGAATGACAATGCGCTTATGTTGCGATTGGAGCCACTGGCGACGTTCGGCCCCGGTCCTGAGAGGTGAATATGGTACACCGCTGAGTTCGGCCACAGTGTAACAGAAATCATTGTGGTAATGTGGGCTGAGATTGTCCATAATGTAGTGGATAACCGCATCTGATTGATGCATTCGAACATGGGAAGAGAAAATCCGACACAGTGTGTGCCGGTTATGATCTTCGGTACACTGACCGAAGACTTTTCCCGTAGCCGGCTCCAGGAACGCCAGGAGATCGGTTGTCCCATTGCGTCGATAGTCGAAGTCCTGAAAAACAGGCTGCTGAGGCCCTGAAGGCAAGTTGGGTGTAAGACGTTTCAGTGCCTGGATGCAGGTGCACTCGTCGAAACAGTACAGGTTTTGTGGCGGGTCCGAATAACATTCCAGGATATGTTCCATCTTTGGAAAAAAATCAGGATCGGTAATCTGCAGATAATACTTGCGGCGATGTGGGCGGAGTGCATGTTCCAGGAGGATTCGGTGGATGGTTGGACGACTGATTGGGCCGCCAATTGCCTCAGGATGTTCTTTGAAATACCTTTGGGCATCCCGTAATGACCACCGATAGACGCCAGGGAGTGGAGGCGTGTGCTGGCAGTACACAGCTATAGTCATGAGCCGGGCAGCTTCAGAAAAGCGGCGCGGTCGACCACAACGCTGCATATCGCTGAGGGGTCTGCCTTCTTCAACCCGGCATACCCACCTCCGGACTGTTTTTGGATGGGTTGCGGTGAAAATGGCAATACTTCGGCCCTCAATGCCTCCCATGCTCAAGGCGGCGATGACGGCCCGTTGCTGAATCCTTTCCCCTATCAAGGGCCGTTTTGGAAGAGATAATATACTCTGCTTCATGTTTTGGAACAATCGCTGGAAGTTTTTTTTACAGCATCCACAAGCTGCGGCAAGGATCGCCTGATTTCCCTCAGCCCCATCCGGGCCACATGATGGCGCACCGTGCGCGGTGGCACATCGATATTGCATCGCTCCTTCAGTTTGGCCGATATCGTTTTGCCTGAGGTTTTTCCAGAAGTAATGATGTCAACGGCAAACTGCTGAATCACTTCGGCCTTCACCTCAGCAGGGACCCGGTAGTCCTGCTTTTGGCCCTGACGACGATCCATTAGAGAACCGGCCCCTTCTTCATTCATTCGACGTGCAAGAGTTGCTGTATGGGATGGGGTTAACTTTACGGCCTCAGCAACTTCTCGCCTAGAGAGAAGGCCGTTGTTAAGCATCGAAAGCAAAACTATCTTCATCTGCAAAGGGTCATGCCGAGAGAGCTTGAGATGTCTGTTGCTTGTACCAAAATCGACCACAATGTAGTCTTCTTCCTCTCGCAAAGTGATTGGTGGTGGTTCCGGTCGGGCCCTTGGCAGAAAGGTGGAAAACCGGCGCCTTCGATCCTCTAAGGCTGCAAGGCCATCTCTGCTAATCGCCTTGATGATCGACTTTGCCGTTTCAGATGGAATGCCAAGCGCCTGTCCGATTGCCGTACGTTTGAGGCCAAGCAGGTACAGAGCAAAACAGAGAATCCGTTGAACGACGACCGAACCGAGCGTTTGCTGCGCCTGATCCATTCGCTTCTCGGAAAGCCGATGAGCGAAAATGAGCTTTTGGCAATCTATAAATGGTGTCTTTTCCATTACAATTCCCCCACTTAGTTAGAGTCAATTACCATAGTTTCCTGTAATAGCAATATCTTTACTGGTACCCCTAACATCATGTGGGTTATTTGTCAAGAATAGATTATGATTATATCTTGCCATTATTAGGGACAGAACTTATGAGACGCGATACTAGTGTTATCCCTCTCTTTGGCTTTCCTGAGAGCATGGTAATCAGTTCTTCCTTCGGGGATATTCGACCAATCTCCATCAACAAATCATCGATATAAACGAATGGGTATGCCTCCTGGCCAAAATACTCGATTGCAAGGCGGGCCATATCATCAGGTTCCCATTCTTCCTTTCTTGCGTCAATCAATGCCACGGAACAGGTACCCTCCACCCAGCCTTTGATAACCTCCAGCACATATTTGCTGGAATAGGTCGAACAACACGTTTTTAGCCCACCATTTAGTACAACTGTAAGCCTCATATTGCCCGCTCGCAGATTTGGCTTCGCGGGGCATGCATCTGAGTATTCAACACATGCCCCTGATCTTTGATTCGTGCCACATCTATTCAGACACCATGTACTGCATCCCCTCGATAGCTGTGGCAAAGGTGGTGGAGGCCAAGGCAAACCGTGTAGTAAGGATTGTCTCTGCGATTTCTGCCTTGCTCACACCTGCACGACGGGCGATTTTGATAAATGTCTCCGTGCAGAGGTGGCTGCCCACTGCGGCTACCGCCGCGATCATGATGAGGTGCTTGTACTTGGCCGGCACATGGGGAAAATCCATTACGAACTTCTTTTCCTGCGCCTGCCTGGGAATCCACTCCGGTACTAACTTCGACATCAACACCATGGGTCTCGGCTCTTCCCCCAGACCTTCTTCCATCATCCTAAGTATTTGCTCGACGCTCATCTGTTTCTTTTCCTCCATTTATCTTACCTCCTATAAAGTATTTCTCTCTACCTCACAACAATGGCTTTTGAGGCGTTTTAACAGCGTTTGAATCAGGTCCTATTAAGTAACGAGATTCCAAATCATCTTTGCGGCAATGCCAAGAAGCACAATACCGATAATAAGCCTCACCTGCTGGCGCTTCAGCTTTTCGGTCATAAGCCATGCACCGACTATGGCGCCGAGCGCAGATCCAACTGCCGTGAACCCCAGAAGATCCACATGGATATGCCCAAGGGAGGCGTGCCCCAGAAATCCAGAAAACGAAGAAAAAATCACTATAAAGGACGTGGTGGCAGAGGCCTTCTTGGGGTTGAATCCCAGCCAGACCAGCACTGGGACGATAAAGTTTCCACCTCCCACCCCAAGGAGACCGCCCAAGAACCCGGCGAAGGCCCCTACTGACACCCCGTAGAAGACCTGTTTCCCCCTGGATGTCTCGACATCCTTCTGCTTCGACCTGTAGAAAAGCATCATACCCGCTGCGAACAACAGGAACCCCGTAAAGAGCCATAAGAGCACATCCCGGTTGAGGCCCTTGCTCACGTAGGCGCCAACAGGAGACAGGGCGGTTGCCACGATCAAGATGGGCAAGGCAATCTTCCACATGACCAGTTTAGCCTTTATGAAGCGGTACGATGCAAAGACCATTGCAATGGAGTTGAGCAGCAGTGCAGTGGCCATAGCCACGTGAACCTCGATACCCAGCGCGATGAAAACAGGGATCAAGATAAATGCCGCGCCTACCCCGGCAATGGTCAACAGTGTCGTGAAAAGCAGTGTTATTGCGCCCGCTATTGCAGAAATAATCACTTGAATCTCCTTTCGATCTCAGCAATGAATCGGTCCTTCTAAAACACTGCCCTTACTCGTAACCTGAGCAGGGTGTGCACATGTGCTTTTCACCCACCACCCTCAAATAGGCAACTGAGACGAGTTCCCCACAGCTATCACAGGGCTTGAGCCCCATGATCTCTCCATACTCTTCC
>JAFDIC010000303.1 GCA_019308525.1 Deltaproteobacteria bacterium | reverse complement strand
TGGAAGGCAACCGGTATCGCCTCGGATACACGTATCCGCCCAAAGGATACCCTGAACCTGCGATTCGAATTTGCCCTCAGTGATCCACAGGATGAGCCTTGGGTGGAGGCCCGGTTGGTATACAGGCCTGTTGTTCGTCCCATCGCAGAAACCAAGAAATGGACCGTAAAAGACATAATAATCACCAGCAGCGTGTGGTGAGCAGGAGGCAAAAGAATTGAAAAGAATCTTGTGTACGGGAATAATTCTCTTGGCTCTACTCGCTGTCCCTTTGAATGCACTGGCAGGGAGAATCAAGGGTACTATCAAAGTCAAAGGCCTACGATCACCGGCTGGGGTCCTTGTTTACCTTGCCAAGGCGCCCCCGGTTGATGTCGATCTCTCAGGGGCCCGGTTTGTGATGGATCAGCGGAACCTCACTTTCATTCCTCACGTTTTACCCATACTCGTGGGATCGAGGGTGGAGTTCCCGAACAATGACAAGGTGGAGCACAACGTTTTCTCACTTTCAATCGCAAAGAAATTCAACCTCGGCAGCTACGGTCCGGGGGAGAGCAAGGGCGTCCTTTTTGATAAGCCTGGTATAGTGGAGCTCCGCTGTGATGTCCATGCGGAGATGCTCGCATACATCCTGGTCATGAAAAACCCGTTCTTCGCGGTTACCGACGATCAAGGTAGCTTCGAAATCCCGGACAAGGAATATTTGCAGGCTCACGGAGTTAAAGGCATAGAGGCCCTTCCACCGGGAAAGTACTTCGTCAAGACGTGGCATGAAAAACTCAGAAGCAAGAAAATGATTGTAACAGTAGGAGAGGGGAACGAAAAGACCAGAGTGAATATTGGCCTCAAGAGAGGAACTCCTTCCAGTGTCCTATACAAGTAAGCCCTATTGCAACTTTGATGTTCAGCTATGATTGATGTCTCCATATACATGGCCTTTGCCGCGGGCCTGGTTTCCTTTCTATCACCCTGTGTCCTGCCCCTCGTGCCGGGCTATATTTCCTTCATCTCCGGTGTCTCCCTTGAGGAAGCAGGGACAGGCAAAGACGAAAATCCGTTTTTTTCGCGCAGGAACTTGTACATATTCTCAAACTCCCTGTTCTTTGTCCTAGGATTTTCCGCGGTCTTCATCTCCATGGGGGCCTCTGCCTCATTGATGGGTTCGTTCGTCTCCTCCAAGATATCTCTGCTCTCCAAACTGGCCGGGCTGGTGGTCATTTTCTTCGGGATCTTCAAGCTGGGTCTTATAAGGAATTTAGCGCTCTACAAGGAAATCCGCTTCAACGTAAGGGATAAAAAGTACGGCCTTCTGGGCGCCTTTATGATTGGGGCCGCCTTTGCTTTCGGTTGGACCCCTTGCATTGGACCCATTCTTGGGAGCATCCTGGCCTATGCGAGCACCCTTGAAAGGGCGAACCAGGGAATGGTATTACTTTCGATCTATTCCCTTGGACTTGGGCTGCCCTTTCTTTTGATGGGTCTTGGGGTGAATTGGGTCTTGGGGTTTTTTGATAGGATTAAGAGGCATCTCCGCCTTATCGAGATTGTCAGTGGCATCATCTTGATTATCCTGGGTGTCCTAATCTTCACCAACAAGCTGCTGCTGATCCCGGGTTACTTGGCCTTCTTGAACCGGTTTTCCCTTTAGACCTTTTCCTGGTGTGTCGAGGCGTTATGAAAAAATACCTTATCATTGGAACTCTTTCAGCCGTCTTGCTGATAGTTATCGCCCTCACCCTTGTTTTTCAGGACAGGGCCAAGGGCCCTCCCATTGAAGACGGAAACAGGAGCCAACAGTTGGGCCTGTATTTTCAGGGCATGGGTATCTCAGAGGTGCCCAGTATACCTATAACCTCCGGTATCGTTCTTCCTGATATGAACGGCAACAATGTGAGGCTCTCCGAATACAAAGGCAGGATCGTGTTTCTCAATTTTTGGGCCACGTGGTGTCCACCCTGCCGGGAAGAGATGCCTTCGATGGAGAGACTACACAACCGACTCAAGGGCAAGGACTTCGTCATGCTGGCTGTTGACTTGCAGGAGCCTGTCACGCGCGTGAGGAAATTTTTCCGGGATCATAAGCTCACGTTCACGGCCCTGTTGGACGAAGACGGAAAGGTCGCCCAGATGTTTGGGATAAGGAATATTCCCACCACTTTCATCTTGGATCGAGAACACAGGGTGATCGGTATGGCGGTAGGCGCAAGGCAGTGGGACAACAGGCATTCACTCAGGATGTTCGAATATCTCTTGGACCATGAAGGAGTGGTTGCGTCTTCACCCTGAAAGTTCCCGAAGGACGCTCCACATGCTGACATGACTGGAAAAAGATCTCTTTTCATAGTCCTTTTGTGCTTGGTACTTGCGATTGCCGTACCTCTTCTGATCCGTCTGTTGCCCTTTCAGAACAAAACGCAGGAAATCCCCCTGGAGGCCAGAAAGTACGGGTACTCCCCTTCAAGGATCATTGTAAATAGGGGTGACAAGATCATATTAAAGGCAACTTCTCTCGATGTGACACATGGTTTCCTCCTGGACGGGTACGGGGTGGAGGCGATTATCAAGCAGGAGGGGATCGTCTACGAAAAGATCACTTGGGAAGATGACGACGGCAAGCTTCAAGTGGACTGGGACAGGGTGCCGGCAATAGAATTTGTCGCCGATAGGGAAGGAAAATTCTCCTTCAGGTGTACTCAGACCTGTGGTAATCTCCACCCTTTCATGACAGGGGAACTCATCGTCAGGCCTAACACACCCTTTCATCTTGCCGTCTCCCTGTCCATCTCGCTGTCAGCAAGCCTCTTTTTGATATTCCTGTACAGGCCGGAATCTCAACTCAGGGACATCAGGCGAATCAACTTGCTCGAGCGTTTCTCATGGCTCAAGAAGGTAGTTGGGCTGAGAAGTCTTCAGTTCCTGGTAATCCTGCCCAACTTCATCGTATTCTACCTCTTCGTTTTGAGCAGCCTTTGGGGTACACCTGTCGGGAACAGAAACATTGCGATCATTTTTGTATGGATTCTGTGGTGGTTCCTCTTGAAGGCCGTCTTTGTTCCCCTTGGTGGGAGGCTCTGGTGTTTTATGTGTCCCCTGCCCGCACCCGCCGAATGGGTCAGCCGGAGGACTCTGACCGGCGTCAGGTTTGTTCCCGAACCTTTCAGAGGCATCCATCATCGATTCACCGGTCTCCAGCTGGACTGGCCGAAATGGACGGACAACATTTGGCTGCAAAACTTCCTGTTCCTCGCACTGATATCTTCGGGTATCATCCTGATTACCCGTCCCGTTGCCACCGCCTTCTTGTTTCTCTCCATTCTCCTTGCCAGCATACTCCTTGCCCTTGTCTATCGTAACAGGGTGTTCTGCCGATACCTTTGCCCTGTCGGAGGGTTTCTGGGCACCTATTCCATGGCTTCCGTCACAGAGATTCGTGCCATAGACAGGGAGACATGCAAGAAGCATAAAGAAAAGTCTTGTCTCACGGGTGGACCGAATGGTTGGGCATGTCCTTGGGGGCAGTATGTAGGAAACATGAAACGCAACAACTACTGTGGACTCTGCACGGAATGCATCAAGAGTTGCCCGAAGGACAATGTGGGCATCTTTGTTAGAGCCTTTGGATCAGACCGGGTTCTGAAGGGCTATGATGAGCTCTTCAACGCAGCCATGATGCTTGCGGTAGCCATCCTGTTCAGCATCACCATGCTTGGCCCTTGGAGCTTTATCAAGGACGCCGCCAATGTGACTGAAACCAGGGCCATAGTGCCTTTTGTCGTCTACCTTGCATTCGTATGGGGGCTTTCCCTCTTGATTCTTCCCGGCGGATTTCTCCTGATCTCCAGGTTGTCAAACGGAATGGCCGGCGGTAGGGGGGTCAACGCCAGGGCCCTGAACCTGAGGCTGGGATACCTATTCATCCCTGTGGGGATATTCACGTGGATTGCCTTCAGTCTGCCCCAGTTGATGGTGAACTATAGTTACATACTCAATGTCTTGTCTGACCCTATGGGGTTCGGTTGGGATCTTTTCGGCACGGCCAATTATCCGTTCAAACCCTTTCACCCGGAATGGATACCCTTTATCCAGGGGTTCCTCTTGCTTGGCGGTCTCTACCTGAGCATCCGCTGCACCCACGCCGCGCTCGAAGACATCGTGCCCTCTGCTAGAACCAGATTGAAGGTCTTGATTCTGCCTGTGTTGTTCATGCTGGTCATTGTGAATCTGCTTTTGAGACTATACATGGGATGATAAAAACTATTGACAACCAATTATTTTTAAATATTATGTTTCTATACTCTAATAGTATAGTTTTTGAATAACAAGATTGTAGAATCCGATGAAAAGAAAACGCGTAATCATTTTGACCGTCTTGGCTTTCGGGATCTTTCTGAATCTCTTGGGTCCCCAGTTGTGCCCTGGGGAGAAAGGCGGCCTCGATCTTGGGGGGCAAGGCATTTGTCCTTTCTTGCTCCATTCCTCCGTCCATTCTGGTCATGGCGGGATCTTGTTTTTCAGCCTGATATTCGTGGGTTTTCTTATCTCCAGGAGCACGCCCTCTGTTCCACGCGGGGTTTTACCATCCCTTTTTAGACCTCCGCAGGCCTTTGCCTCCTTTTCCCCAAGATAGCCCTACACCTTGTCTCCAAGAGGCTTACAGTACCACACACCGTGCAATTGATACTAGGCAGTCACTAGAAGCCCTTTACTAACAGGGGATCAATTCTGAAATACATGAACGGTTTTATGAAGGAGTGATGAATGGCAAAGAAAAGACGAAACAGGTTCTGCCCCGGCTGCAGGGAACTTCTAGAACCAAGTGATAGGTTCTGTCCCAATTGCGGGAGAAGAATCCCGGGGGAAAAACGAAGGCAGATTGCACAACCCCAAAAGGGCAACAACTGGAAATGGGTTGCTATTACCTCGGTAGGCGTGGCAATCCTTGTTGTGGTAATCTTTTCCGGAATCAGCAAAAACAAGGAGAAAAGAATATATGCAGCCCACAATACGGCCCAGATCGCCAGTATTGTCTCAGAATTTGATTGCTCCTGCGGGCAGTGTGACAAGACCTTGGCCACCTGTGATTGTCCCACTGCCAAGGATACCTATGCCTATATCAGTGACCTGGTTAACAGAGGCAAGTTTTCCCGCAAGGAGGTCCTTCAGATGGTAAACAGGAGATACGGC
>JAFDIC010000302.1 GCA_019308525.1 Deltaproteobacteria bacterium | reverse complement strand
TTTAAAGTTGAAATATCCGGCGAAATGCTATAGTATTTTAATTGATATTCTCGGATCTTCCACTTGCGATTTTCTGAAATCCCTAGAGATGACATGAAACATGAGATTCGATTGGATGTTATCGGGAACACGAGCCCTTTCTCCTTGATGGGTGAGAGCAGTGCTTACATGATAACGGTTAATGATTGCTCCTATCTCCTCGAGTGCGGAGCGCCGGTCTTCCCCTTTCTGGGGTACAAGGGTCTCGCCAGGATTAAGGGGATTTTTGCCTCCCATTCCCATGAAGATCACAAGAGGTGGTTCACTGATATCGTCCTTTTTTCATGTTACAACCCCTTCGTCAAAAAAAAGCTCAGGCTGATATCTTCGGAAGTGATCCTTGAAGAGTTCGCAAAGAACTCAAAGGGCGCGATCGAAAGATCACTCTCTGTTGATTCCAAACGAATTATCGATATCCCTTACCAGGACCTTGTCGAAGAGATCAATATCGGCCCCAGGAGTAAATACGTAATCAATCTCAAGGCGAATGATGTCGGTGGTTTTACCTATCAGGTGGAAGACCGACAGGGAAACAGGATTGGTCCTGAGAAGGCGAAGATCTTTATCAATCCTAGGGCCAACAGGCCCAGGTTGCTATTCAAGGACGATGAATCAGGTGAATGGGTCGAACCTGCCAGTTATTATCCCTTTTCCTCAACCACTTTCTATGAAGAGGATCAGAATATCTATTACGACGAAGAAGCTGGCCTAACGGTCAGGGCAATCAAATCTTCAGCCTGGCACGGTGTACCGACCATTGCATTCAAGTTCATGACGCCCAGCACCAAGGTTGTTTACAGCGCAGATACGGTCTACAAGCCATCCCTGTGGAAGGAGCTCTATGAAGAATACAGGCCCCAGAAGTTCACCGATATCAGCCGAGAAGAATTTGAGAGAAGCTCTGTGATCTTTGGAGATATCAACGACTTCATCGAAAGGACCTGGAGTCGTGAGCGTTATGAGAGGGCGATATCCGCATATGAAGATGCAATTGTGATCCATGATGTGGCAAGAAAAAACAGTGTCGTTCACACAGATTACCCGGACATAGCAAATGCCCCCATCGAAAAGCTCCTTCTCACCCACAACCCTGACAACATCACGGCCTTGAACCCGCTTCTTACGTCTGGCAAGAGCATAATCTTCAGTGGGAGCGACGTGTTCGAGCTTGTAAAGGAAGAGCGATATCCCCTGGATGCCGATGTCTATGTCCGCCACTTCGCCTGCAACCTCGTGGGGTACAGGAATGAACAAGGTGCTTACAAGCTAATCCGTAAAGACGGGCTCCTTGGCATAGCAGAGGCTGATGCTCGGGAACAGGGAATTATGCGAATAGACCTTTATCATGACATAGAGGGAGAGTACCTCCCGCTCCTGGAGGATCCCTGCAAATACTACATGAAGAGGTTCGATGGCAGGATAGAAGAAATAACCGTGTCCAAGGACTCGTGCAAGGGAAAGGTTGTAGAAAGCATCAGGGGAAAGATAAGGAGGGACCAGGCATCCAAGTGAAGCTCTATATACTGAACGGAGAAGGCAGAGGGCGGACATATGAAACGAGGCCCGGCATAACACTGGTGGGCCGTGGCCCTGCCAATCATATTCGCCTGGAAGACGACCTGATTTCCAGAAAACATCTGCACGTCATCAGAGAAAAGGAGAAGCTATTCATAGAAGACCTTGGCAGCAAGAACGGTACATTTGTCAACGGCAACAAGATACCTGCCCTGCGAAAGGTGGAGGTCAGAGAAGGGACCCCGATTTTGATCGGCAACACCTTTTTCTCCCTGGGCAAGCGGTGGTGCGGGAGATTCCTTGTGGCCCAGAATCCTGGAATCCATGCACAGGACACCCTGGAGGTAGGCTTCCCTGGAGAAAGCAAACCGCTAGCGATAACAAGGCACCTGGAATTGGTCTACAGGGTATCTCGAGTCCTGATGGAGAGTCTGGACATAGACGTAACTCTGGAAAGGATCCTAGACCACATATTCGACATTTTCGAAGGGATCGATCGGGGGGCTATCCTGCTGATAGACGAGCAGACCGGCGACATATCGAAAGAGATATGCAGGGCGAGGGAAAACGACTCCAACCGAGGTGTCCGATATAGCAGGAAAACTGTTGATCGAGTTATCAAGACAGCACAACCCTTGATAATCCTGGATACCAAGACCCAGGAAAAAACAGACCTCTCGGAAAGCATGGAATTCCTGAGAATTCGTTCCATCATGTGCGCCCCTTTGATCAGCAGGTCACAATTACGCGGTGTGATATACGTGGATACCGTTGAAAAGGCCTATGGTTTTACAAGGGAGGACCTTTCCGTGCTGACTGCCTTGAGCGGTCCGGCGGCCATCGCAATCGAAAATGCCACCCTCTATTCCAACCTTGAAAGACTGGTTCAACAAAGGACCAGTGATCTCGAGAAGACAAAGGAGAAACTTCACCAGAGCGAAACAAGATTTAGGGCTATTTTCGATAGCATGAGCAGGGGCGTCATGGTCTATCGGCCTGTATCCAACGGAGAAGATTTTGCGGTGCTAGATATGAACGAGGCGGCAAGGAGTATGGAAGACGCCAACTTACAATCTAGTGTCCGGAAGGCCATAGAGCACGGACCGTCTCACCTGGCCGCGTTGAATAAGAAGCTTTTGGAGATTCTCAAGCGGGTGAACAAGACGCGTAGTCCCGAGAGACATTTGATCCCCATAAAAGGGGCCGAAGGGGAGCCGACCTACCGGGACTATTACATCTACACGTTGCCTTCTGGAGAACTCGTGACCATCTATGATGACGTCACTGCCAGGATAATGGCTGAGAAAGAACAAAAGGCGTTGCAGGAACAACTCTTTCAATCGCAGAAAATGGAATCAGTCGGCGCCCTTGCCGGAGGCATCGCCCATAACTTCAGGAACCTGCTTCAGGCCATTTCAGGAAACATCGAATACCTTGAAATACTGAATCCTGACAAACCGCAACTGCTGGAACTCACCAGGAACATCCGAGAATCCGTAAAGAAAGGAGCAGACCTGATCGGTAGCCTCCTTCAATTCTCCAGGAGTGATGCAAAATACGAAATGACCGAAGTGGATCTTTCCGAAATCATCTTTGAAACCCACGGGATAATAAAGAGGCTCTTTGACAAGAATATTAAGATCGATCTGCACCTTGAAAAAGATATTTACATAAGGGGGAACAGGACACTTCTAAGCCAGGTGTTTATGAACCTGTATACCAATGCCAGGGACGCCATGCCACAGGGTGGTGTCTTGAAAATAAGGGCGTGGAAAAACCACGAAAAGGCCATCGCGGTGGTCAGTGATACGGGGCACGGGATGGATGAAGAGACCATGAAAAGAATTTTCGACCCATTTTTTTCGCTCAAGCAAGTGGGAAAGGGAACCGGTCTCGGGCTGTCCACCTCTCACGGCATTATCAAACAGCACAAGGGCTCTATCCACGTGAGCTCAAGGCCTGGCCAAGGCGCATCCTTTAGTATCCAATTGCCGCTGGTCCAACCCCCTGACAGGGCGGGGGAGGAAAAAGAAACGAAAAAGGGCATTGTTTTTGGAAAGGGCGAGAAGATCCTCATTATTGATGATGATCCCGCTACCCTTCAAGCGATCACGAGCCTCGTAGCCAGCCTTGGCTACGAAGCAATCGGCATGGACAGGCCTTATGTGGCCCTGGAAGGGTATGAGAGGATATCGCCTGATCTTGTGCTCATTGACAGGAGCATGCCGGACATCGACGGGTTCACCTGGATATCCAAAGTCAAGAAGAAAGATCCTAATGCAAGGATAATTGTACTTTCCGGTTACGATATATCGGACTCCGATGAGATCAGCGGCACCTTCAAGGATTCGATCAAGGGGTATATTACAAAGCCCTGCGGGATTAAAGAACTCAGCCAGATGATCTCTCGGGCCCTGAGGGAGTAAACACCCTGTAGGATAAGGCTGGAGCAGCAGCTCACCTGAGGTTATGCCAATCCGTGTGGTAATAAGTGCCCCGGGGTTTATCCACGCGTTCGTAAGTGTGGGCACCGAAATAATCCCGCTGTGCTTGTAGAAGGTCTGCCGGCAGCCGTTCAGCCCTGTAAGAGTCATAGTATGCCAAGGCACTCCCAAAGGCAGGTACGGGAATTCCTATCTGAACTGCGGTGGCAATTGTCTTCCTCCAGGAGTTCTGGCACCGGTCGATAACATTTTTGAAGAACGGATCGAGTAACAGGTTGGGCAAGGTTGGGTTGTTGTCGAAAGCCTCTTTTATGCGCTCCAAAAACCTGGCGCGGATAATGCATCCGTTGCGCCACAGCAAGGCGATTTCGCCGTATTTGAGATCCCAACTGTAGGCCTTGCTGGCAAAAGCCAACAGCTGGTAGCCCTGGGCATAGGAGCAAATCTTGGAAGCATAAAGTGCCCTTCTGACAGCCTCGATGAAGTCGCCGGGATCGCCCTTTAATCCGGTTGTTGGTCCCTCCAACACCTTTGAAGCCTCAATGCGCTCTTCCTTCAGGGCGCCCTCTTCACCGCCGCACACCCCTGTGCCGACAAAAAGGATGCCCTTCTCCTCCAACTCCCGTGTGCGGCGCATGGTGTCCAGAAAATAGCTATTTCCGCCATCAATGAGGATGTCGCCATCTTCAATGTGGGGCAGGACCTGGGCGATGCACTCGTCGACCGGCGCCCCGGCCTTGACCATCATCATAACCTTGCGGGGGCGCTCAAGATTTGCGACGAATTCTTCAATGCGGCGGCAACCGACAATATTTTTGCCTTTTCCCCGGCCATTGAGGAAATTTTCCATCCTCTCCAGCGTGCGGTTGTATACAGCCACGGTGAATCCCTTGCTCTCCATGTTCAGCACCAGGTTCTCGCCCATCACGGCGAGACCGATAATGCCAATGTCAGCCTTTTTCCTCATTTGAGCCTGTTCAATAATTCAAGTTTATGACCGGGCTGACTTTGCCGGTCTGGGTATAGGCAAAGATAATATCCTGGGTCAAGACGATATCGTGTTCGATTGAATGAATGGTCACATTGTCGGTGCCTCTGTAGAAATTGCTTATTTCCATACGGTATCTGTTTTCTTTAACAAGAGCAAAAGTTCTCTCGATGCCGGTTCTGAACGGCTTCAGTTTCTGATAGATCAA
>JAFDIC010000018.1 GCA_019308525.1 Deltaproteobacteria bacterium | reverse complement strand
CGGCTAGGATGGCTGGCGGCCTTCATGTATGTCATATGTGGCGCCCTGCGTCTTGCCAGGTTCAATGTGCAGAAGAGTCAGGTAGGGATGGACTTTTTCAAGGGATTGCCCATTCCGGCGGCCGCGTGTTCCATAGCCTCCTTAATCCTGTTCTCGGGGATGTTCAAGAACCTCATGATCGGTCGGCCGACTTTCATATTGATCTTGATATACACCTTGTCTTTTCTCATGGTTAGCACCGTCAGTTACCCGAGCTTCAAAGAATTTGAAGTAAGGGCTAGAAAACCCTTCAATGTGCTGGTATGGGTCATTCTCGTCCTGGTGGTGGTAGCTTACAAACCCAAGGTGATGCTGTTCGTCATAATGGCTTCCTACCTTGTCTCAGGACCTGTCATCGCTGCGCTGCGGTTCTCCAGGAGACGGGAAGAAAAAAAGGAGGCAAAAGAAAAAGATCTCGGCCAGGTCAGTGAAACAGAGGGGGCCCGCGTAAAGAACGGGAAGGTGATCGGATAAAGGTGAATGAGGATAACCGGGGGAGAGGCCAAGGGAAGGAACCTGGCGGCCTTGAAGGGGCTTGACATACGGCCGAGTTCTGACCGGGTAAGAGAGGCGATTTTTAATCTTGTCGGACAGGGGGTCAGGGGTAAAGTCCTGGATTTGTTCGCAGGGACAGGGGCCCTGGGGATCGAGGCCCTGAGCCGGGGCGCAAATGAGGCCGTATTTGTCGACGTGTCCGATCAGGCTCTGAGGATCATAAAGAAAAACTTGATGCTGTGCGGTTACGAGGAAAGGGGTAAGGTTTACAAGAGAGATCTTTCCAGGGGTTTGCCTTTGAGGTCTCCCTGGGTAGAAAAGAAGTTCGACCTGGTATTTCTTGATCCGCCGTACGGTAAGGGCCTGATTCCCCCTGTCTTGAAAGCCCTTGTGGAAAGATGTATATTGGCATCTCCGGCTGTCCTGGTAGCGGAAGCAAGGAAAGAGGAAGTACTGCCGTTTTCATGGCGAGATCTGCAAGTAGTTGATATCAGGACATACGGGGAAACAAAGATTCAGTTATACGAATACGAGGTATGATCATGGGTTGTAGAGTAGCCGTATACCCTGGGACCTTTGATCCCATAACCAACGGCCATTTGAGTGTGGTAAACAGGGCCCTGAAGATCTTCGACAGGCTGGTTATTGCAATATTGAACAACCCTCAGAAAAAACCCCTCTTCACCCTTGAAGAAAGGATGTACATGATCAAGGACGTGCTGAAGGACAGGGATAACATAGAGGTAGACTCTTTTGACGGCCTGCTGGTCGATTATGTTGTCAAGAAGAATTCCAATGTTGTATTGAGGGGTCTCAGGGCGATGTCTGATTTCGAATATGAGTTCCAGATGGCCCTTATGAACAGGAAGCTGAACAGGGATGTCCAATCCATCTTCCTTATGACGGACTACAAATGGTTCTATACAAGCTCAACCATCATAAAGGAGGCGGCAAGTTTCAATGGAGATATTAGTGGACTTGTGCCGCCCGTGGTCTGCAGGATGCTGAAGGAGAAATTCGGCTATTGAAAAAATACTTGACACCTGCGTCGGCATAACTCATATTGTTTACTCAAGAAATTGGCGAATACAAGGGAATGCCTCAACAGGTAGCCGGGAAGGGGAGAGAAAGATGTCCTTGACCAAAGAGAAGATCATAAGTGACATATATAACCATGTGGGGCTGAGCAAAATTCAAGCCAGGACGGTCGTGGAAAAACTTTTCGAGATAATGAAGCGGACCCTGGAGGACGGTGAAGATATTCTCATAAGCGGTTTTGGGAAATTTGTGGTCAAGTCCAAGGCTGCCAGGCGAGGGAGAAACCCCCAGACTACGGAGGATATGCATTTGAGGGCCAGGCGGGTGGTAGTCTTCAAGACTTCGGGGGTATTGCGCAAGAAAATCAACCGATCCTCGGATTCCGCTTCCTAGATTCTCACAATGAAGGCGCCTGAGAATCCCATCTCTCTTAATCTCTTCTTCATATCCTCAGCTTGAGTCAATGTCTTTGATCTAGACACATGGACCCTGTGTACGGTCCGCATGTCCTGGTCCACGATCCTGGAAATCTCAACGTACTCAAAGAGCACTTTCAGGCGTTCGGCGAGCCGAAGTGCATTATCTATCTCGAGAAAGGCCCCGACCTGGACCGTAAACTCTCCCCTCTCCACTTCAGGGATCTCCACGATGGGCTTTGTTCTCCCACCATGTTTCATCATCCCTACCTCCTTACTCAAGGCCACAATCTTGACCCTAGCCAATCCATCCCTGGCCAGGCCTATGTCTTTGGCAGCGGCATAGGAGAGGTCAATGACCCTGTCTCTTATGAAGGGTCCTCGGTCGTTTATCCTCACCACGGTTGACCTCTCATTGGAGAGGTTTGTAACCTTGACGTAGGTGCCCAAGGGGAGAGTCTTATGGGCGGCCGTCCTCTTATGCATGTCATAGATCTCTCCGCTGGCAGTGGGACGGCCATGGAATTTCTTCCCGTACCAGGAGGCGGTTCCCACCTGTACAAAGCCATAGGCATCAGGGAGGGGATAGTACCTCTTTCCGTCCACCTCATAGGGCCTCGGCAGACGCCCTTTGCTGTCTTCCGGCAGGAGGACGGTCCTGGGCGCAGGCACCTCTATGTGACTTCTTGTGGTACAACCAGGGAGCGTCCCCACCAGCAGCAAGGAGATCAGAAGGAGCCTTTTCATCTTCAATCCTGGAACCTGGGTCCTTGAGATTATATTCATTGTTGCTGAAAATAAGGCTAGATTCAACTAGAATTATCATAACTGTACAATATGATGTTAGCATCGTTCAATCCTGCCTGGTCAAGGTCATGCCTACCACTGATTGATTCTCTCCCAAGAATCCCGTGTTTCGGAGCAGTAGATCTCTAATCTCGGTGGCCGACTTGGTCACAGATTTCCCGGGATTCCAAAAATCAGTCCTAGAACTCCTTTTTCCCTTGACATGATAGGGTGAATCCTTTAAATTCCAGCCGAGTAACTATAATGTAACTATAATGTAATTACCTCGTTTGATCCCGTCGCATTTATCGATCAACAGAATAATTTTTGACAAAAGGTGTAAGCTATGAGACTGAAAGGAAAAACGGCTTTAGTAACAGGAAGTAGCAGGGGCGTTGGGAGGGCAGTGGCCCTGGCCTACGGAAAAGAAGGCGCCGACGTGGTCGTCAACTACTCCTCAAACGAAGCGGCCGCAAAGGAGGTTGTAGAGAAGATAGAGGCCATGGGAAGCAAGGCAATAGCCGCCAGGGGAGACGTGGCGAAGAAGGCCGATGCGGAGGGCCTTGTCAAGGCGGCCATAGATGCATTCGGAAAGCTGGATGTCCTCGTGAACAATGCGGGCTTTACCCGCCCCGCCCTGATGCTCAAGATGACGGAAGAGGAATGGGACCAGGTCATTGACATTCACTTGAAAGGGACTTTCCTTTGCTCCCAGGCGGCAGGGTTGCGCATGAAAGAGCAGAACCGTGGCAAGATCATAAACGTTATGTCTGTGGCAGGACTCGTAGGAACCGTGGGGCAGATCAATTACAGCGCTGCCAAGGGCGGAATCCTGGCCATGACCAAGTCCATGGCCAGGGAGTTGGCCAGATACAACGTATGCGCCAACGTTATCTCCCTGGGGATCGTAAAAACGGATATGTCACACAAGATTACGACCGACGAAAAGCTGAAGGAGATCTACATGAACAGGATACTGCTCAAGCGCTTTGCTGAACCTGATGATATTTCCCCTGCCTTTGTCTTTCTTGCTTCGGATGAGAGCGATTACATAACCGGACAGCTACTGTGCGTCGACGGTGGTTATGGAATGATTTAGAAAGAGAAAGCCTCGAGGCCTCTCGGTCAAAAGCTCTCCACGTGGAGAGCTTAGAGACTGATGGGCAGGGTCGTATTATGCAAGATTGATTATCGTAGAAACCCCAAAACTGAAGGAGGTGTAACATGGCGTCAGTACCGGATAAGATCCTGACATGGCAAATGGTGCAACCAGCAACTTTCAACAAGGAAACCAAGGAGACCACGCCAGGCAAGTTCGAAAAAAAGGAATTACCCGTGCCCGAGTTGAAGCCCGGGGAAGTCCTTGTGGAGGTAGCGGGGTGTGGCGTATGCCACACCGATCTGGGGTATTTCTTTGACGGTGTCCCCACGGTATCCAAACCCCCCCTCACCCTGGGGCATGAAATATCAGGGACTGTTGTGGCGGGGGATGAGGCATGGATAGGCAAGGAGGTCATCATCCCCGCGGTAATGCCCGACAGGACGTGTATTATGTGCAAGATCGGCCGAGGCAATCGGTGCCTGGGCCAGAAGATGCCGGGTAACAGCCTCGGTATCTACGGCGGGTTCTCAAGTCACATACCGGTCCCCAGTATTGACCTTTGCGAGGTGAAGAACCGGGGAGATATTCCCCTGTCTCACCTGGCTGTAGTGGCGGACGCGGCGACGACCCCATACCAGGCCGCCAAGCGGGCCGATCTTCAGCCGGGTGACAACGTGGTGGTAATAGGTATAACCGGCGGGGTGGGCCAATACATGGGCCAGATGGCCAAGGCCCTGGGCGCCAAGACGGTTGTGGGAATAGCCCGAAACCAGGAAAAACTTGAGAGGGCGTTGAGGTTCGGTGCAGATTTTTGCATCAATTCCACGGACAAGGACGCAAGGACGGTAACCGGGGAGTGGCGTGATTACTGCAAGAAAAACGCTCTTCCCACCTTTGGATGGAAGATCTTTGAGGTCACGGGATCAAAGGCCGGCCAGGAGATGGCCTTGAGCCTGGTCAGTTTTATTTCGAAGCTCATTGTCGTGGGGTTCGGCCTGGCCAAGACGGAGTATGCGCTCGGCAGGATCATGGCATTTGATGCGGACATACTCGGGACCTGGGGATGCCTGCCAGAGTATTACCCAATAGTCCTTGACATGGTGCTGACGGGGAAGATCAACATAGAGGAGTTCGTTCAGACCCGACCCATGAGCAGCATAGTGGAAACGTTCGAGGAGGCACACAGAACTCCTCCAATGAAGCGGATCGTATTAATCCCGGACTTCTGAGACGCCTTCGACCGGTGGAGGTAAGCTGAAAGACTTACTGTTTTTTGAGGAACGGAAGAGAATAAAACCCTAGAAAAAGGAGGTATAGTATTATGGGCTTAATGGACTGGATGCCGAGAGACAATGAACCCAAAGATCACCTGTTGCACACGGACGTGCACTGGGGGACAGAGGCGCCCTGCGTGGTTTACGAGAAGAAGCCCCTGAAGGACCCCGAGGGAAACGTGGTGGACGGATTATACGTGGCCTGGATCAGGTTGAACAACCCGAGGCAGTATAATTCCTACACCACGGAGATGGTGAAGGGGGTAATCGCAGGTTTTGAAAACTCTTCATTGGACCGTAGTGTGGTCGCGGTGGTCTTCACCGGAACAGGACCATACGCCTTCTGCACCGGGGGTAACACAAAAGAATACAGCGAGTACTACAGCCTCAGGTGCGATGAGTACGGGCAGTACATGGAACTGTTCAACCACATGGTGGACTCCATCCTCATGTGCAAGAAACCCGTCATTTGCAGGGTGAACGGCATGAGGGTGGCCGGCGGACAGGAGATAGGCATGGCCTGTGACCTGGCGGTTGCCTCGGACCTGGCGCTATTCGGCCAGGCAGGACCAAGGCATGGATCCGCACCGGACGGTGGTTCTTCGGACTTCCTACCCTGGATGCTGAACATGGAGGACGCAATGTGGAACTGTGTCTCCTGCGAGATGTGGTCCGCTTACAAGATGAAGGCGAAGAACCTCATCAGCAAGGTAGTGCCGGTGCTGAAGGTGGACGGCAAGTGGGTCAGGAACCCAATGGTGATCACGGATAAGTACGTGGAAGACGGCCAGATCGTGTACGGTGAATTCAAGACGGGAGAAGAAGGCAAGGAGGCGCGCGCGTTCGTCAAGGAACACCAGCCCAACGCGGACTTCGAGCTCCTGGACAAGGAAGTGGACAAGATCGTCTGGACCTTCGCGAATCTCTTCCCCGGGTGCCTGATCAAGTCCGTCGACAGCGTAAGGCAGAAAAAGAAATACTTCTGGGATATCATGAAGAACGCCAACAGGCATTGGCTGGCGGCCAACATGAGCGGCGAGGCATTCCTCGGGTTTGGTGCCTTCAACACCAAGAAGATTACGGGCAAAGATGTCATTGACTTCATCAAGTTCCGCCAGAACATTGCCAATGCAAGGACCTGGGACATGGAGATGTTCGAAGAGGTCATGGCCAAGCCCCAGAAATAGTTCCAGGTGGATCACAAATGCCAGGCCATGACGGCAGGCAGGGCCCTTCGGCCCTCCTGCCATTTTTGGGAGTGGCGGAAGGAGGGTTCTCGATATGGCATATGAGCATATCATCCACGAGATAAAGGAGGGGCTGGGGACTGTCACATTTAACCGGCCTCCGGTTAATATCCTTAACATTGCCATGATGGAGGAGATCAATGATCTCCTCAAGAAGTGGCTCGAATTAAAGGACCTCAAGGTGCTCCTGTTCATGGCACAGGGCAAGTGCTTCTCTGCCGGCGTGGACGTGGGTGAACACATGGGGGACATGGCGCCCAAGATGATAGAGACCTTTCACGAGATCTTCAGGCTGCTGGACAGGTTCGAGATCCCCACCGTATCCTCCGTCTACGGCTCCTGTCTGGGTGGGGGATGTGAAATTGCCCTGTTTTGCGACCTCTTCCTTGCCTCGGAGAGCGCCAAGCTGGGCCAGCCTGAGATACAGGTAGGGGTCTTTCCTCCCATAGCGGCCCAGAGACTCCCGAGGATCATCGGACACAAGGCGGCCATGGATTTGATCCTCTCCGGAAGGATAATCTCGGCCCGGGATGCCTTGCAGATAGGCCTTGTGAACAGGGTCTTCAAGGATGATGAGTTGGAGCAGAAGACTCTGGAATTCCTGGCCCCCTATCTCAAACTGAGCGCAGAGATTCTCCGGATCACGAAGCGGGCCGTCTTGGCCGGTCTGAAGGATGATTTCGATTCCTCCTTGAGGCCCATAGAAGATATTTACCTGAACCAGTTGATGAAGACCCACGATGCAAACGAGGGATTGAAGGCATTCCTGGAGAAGAGAAAGCCGGAGTGGAAAAACGAGTGATCCCTTAGGGCCATCACCTGTATTTCTTGAGGTTGTTTCTGATAAAATCGATTACCTCGTTCGTGGTCGTGCCCGGACCGAATATCTCTGCAATTCCCGCTTCCTTCAGGGCCGGGGTATCTTCCCGGGGTATGATTCCGCCCCCTATGACCAGGATATCTTCCACTCCCTTCTCCTTCAGGAGTTCCATCACCCTGGGGAAGAGGTGATCATGGGCGCCGGAGAGGATGCTCATGGCGATGACGTCCACGTCTTCCTGTATGGCGGCATCCACTATCTGCATCGGCGTCTGCCTGATTCCGGTGTATATTACCTCCATTCCCGCGTCCATCAAGGCCCTGGCGATTACCTTGATGCCCCTGTCATGGCCGTCCAGTCCGGGTTTTGCCGCAAGGACCCTGATATGCCTTTTAACTTGATTGTTCTTGGATTTCATGTTTTCACCCATCACAGTCTCACAGCCCGGTTAAACCAAAAGTCCCCTGTCAAGTCAAAGTGTCTGCCTGGCGATATTCCCCGAATACGTCCCTAAGGGCATCACAGATCTCTCCCATGGTACATCCGGCCTTGACAGCCTCAAGGATGGAAGGCAAGAGATTCTCGCCAGCGGAGGCCGCGTGCCTCAATACTGAAAGGCACTTTGCAACCCGGCCCCTGTCCCTATCTGATTTCAAGGCCTTGAGGCGTTCTATCTGAGCAAGACGCACCGCCGGGTCAACCCTCTGTAACCGGATGGATTGCTCTTCCTGGACCCTGAAGCGGTTCAGGCCCACCACTACCCTCTCCCCGCTCTCGATCTCCCGCTGGTACCTGTAAGCACTCTCCTGGATTTCCCTCTGAACATAACCCTTTTCAATGGCGGCAACTGCCCCTCCCATTTGATCTATCTTGGTGATATACTGCTGAGCCCTAGCACATATCTCTTCCGTCAAGCTTTCCAAGTAGTATGAGCCCCCCAGTGGATCAATCGTGTCAGCAACGCCGATTTCATGGGCGATCAATTGTTGCGTCCTCAAGGCAATCCGCACAGCATCCTCGGAGGGTAGACAGAGGGCCTCGTCCATGGAGTTTGTATGAAGTGACTGGGTCCCTCCGAGGACGGCGGAAAGGGCCTGGAAGGCCACCCTGGCGATGTTGTTCTGGGGTTGCTGGGCGGTCAGGGTGCATCCTGCGGTCTGGGTGTGGAATCGAAGCATCGCGGAGCGGGGGTTCTTGGCTTTGAATCGCTCCGTCATGATCTTGGCCCAGAGTCGCCTTGCAGCACGGAACTTGGCGATCTCTTCGAAGAAATCCAGGTGGGCATTGAAAAAGAAGGACAGCCTCGGTCCAAAGACGTCTACATCAAGACCGGCGTCAAGGGCGGCCTCCACGTATGCTATGCCGTTGGCGAGGGTAAAGGCCACCTCCTGTATCGCAGTGGACCCTGCCTCCCGGATGTGGTAACCGCTGATGCTTATGGTGTTCCACTGGGGCATATTCTTTGCGCAAAATGAGAAAATGTCTGTGATCAGTCGCATGGAAGGTCTGGGAGGGAAGATATAGGTGCCCCTGGAAGTATACTCCTTTAGAATATCATTCTGTACGGTGCCCCTCAGCTTTTGTAAAGGAACTCCCTGTTCCTCAGCGACCGCAATGTACATGGCAAGGAGGACCGCAGCAGGGGCGTTGATAGTCATGGATGTGCTGACTCTGTCGAGAGGGATACCATCAAAGAGGGTTTCCATATCCCGCAAAGATGAGATGGCCACGCCGACCTTTCCGACCTCCCCAAGCGCCAACTCGTGGTCCGAATCATATCCTATCTGTGTAGGCAGATCAAAGGCGACTGAGAGGCCCGTTTGCCCTTGCTCCAGGAGAAACTTGTAACGCCTGTTTGACTCTTCCGCGGTCCCATAGCCCGCATACTGTCTCATGGTCCAGTATCTACCCCTGTACATGGTGGGCTGGATCCCCCTAGTAAAGGGGGGCTCTCCCGGAAAGCCCAGGTCCTGGACATAATCCAGTTCCTGGGTATCAAGGGGCGTATAGAGCCTCTTGATGAGGATGCCGGAGTTGTTCTCAAAGACCTCCTTCCTCTCAGGCCGTTCTTGGAGGCCCTTCTCCACATTCCCGTTCCACTTATTGAATCGCTCCTCTATTCTCTCAAGTTCCTTCTCGCGAGACATCCCTGAGCCCTTTCCATGCCTTCATTGCTGCTAGAGCCTCCAGAGCGAAGAAAACCCTGTTGGGCATTGTGTGCTGCTCCAGATAAGATCACCTTCAAATTCCCCTCTCACAGCCCTGTCAGGCGTGTGACATCATTTCAAGTGTTGAGCTTTCAGCGAATGCGCCGACAAGGACAAAAAGAAGCTTCGCTCGAATGGGCATACAGAAACGGAGTTATTCCATAGTTCTTAAGTCTTGTCAAATCAATTTTGCCCTTGACAAAGGTGGGTTGGTGGACTATAGCGCCTAACGCAACTGTTTGAAAGACTCATCACGGGGGTTGCGTAACCCCCAAAAGGAGAGCCGGCCTGACACCAGGCGGAAAAGCCAAAGGGAAGATCCGGGCTTCGGGCAAGGAACGATTGTCTGGTATTTTTTGGGGCCGTGTCTCAACAATCGACAGGCAGGATAGATTCTAGCGCGAGAGGTGCATCAAGGCAATGGGTGTAAATGAAATCTTGGATATGCTCAGGGGTATTGTTCACACCACGGGAGTCTTCAACTTCCAGGCAAAGTTGATAATAATGTGGGGCGTAGGGTCTCTTTTCATGTACCTCGCCATAGCGAAAAAGTATGAGCCGCTCCTGCTTTTGCCCATCGGGTTCGGCATATTTGTAGTCAACTTTCCTCTTGTGCCACTAATGGGCTATTCCCACGGCCATGCCCAGTTGCTCCAGATCTTTTATCACTACGGGCTGGAGTGGGAAGTGATACCCTGCGTGATCTTTCTGGGGCTCGGGGCTATGACCGATTTTGGCCCCCTGATCGCCAACCCCAAGACATTGATAATAGGGGCGGGAGCCCAGTTAGGAGTCTTTGTCACCTTCACAGGCACGGTGCTGGCTGGCTTTACCCTAAAGGAGGCCGCCTCTGTGGGAATAATTGGAGGAGCCGATGGACCCACTACAGTTTATCTGACGCAGCACTTGGCCCCCCAGCTCCTGGGTCCCAACGCGCTCGCAGCCTATTCCTATATGGCGATGGTCCCCCTGATACAGCCTGGAATAATGCGGTTGCTGACAACGGACAAGGAAAGGAAGATCCGCATGCGGCAACTTAGACCTGTTTCAAAAACGGAAAAGATCCTTTTTCCCCTGGTCTCGGCTGGAATAATCGCCCTGCTGGTCCCTTCCGTGGTGCCGCTTATGGGCATGTTTATGCTGGGAAACCTCATGAAAGAAAGCGGCGTGGTCGCGAGGCTGACCGATACGGCCCAGGGCTCCCTCATGAACATCGTAACGATCTTCCTCGGCATATCCGTGGGCGCCACCATGCATGCGGATAATTTCTTGAGCTGGAAACCGTTATTTATTTTCGGTCTGGGCCTGATTGATTTTGCGGTTTGCACAGTAGGCGGAATATTGACGGTCAAGGCGATGAATCTGTTCTTGAAGGAAAAGATCAACCCTCTGATAGGATCGGCAGGGGTATCTGCGGTTCCCATGGCTGCGAGGGTTTCCCAGCTACAGGGACTGAAGTACGACAAGACCAACCATTTGCTCATGCACGCCATGGGGCCGAACCTGGCAGGTGTGATTGGTTCAGCAGCGGCCGCGGGCATGTTTATAGCGATGTTTGATTGAGAGGAGAAGGTAGAAGGCATGAGGTTTAGAAATTTTGCCGAACCTTGGGGGGATCCGAAGATGAAAAGATGTCTTTTTGTTGTCATATTTCTCCACACTTGCTTTTTCATGCATCCTGGCTTCTCCATTGCGGACGAGTTCCTTGGTGCTCCCCTTATACCCGGGGGGAAGGTGGTTCATAAATCCCACACCAAGCTGGAGATGAAAACGGATTTGAGCCACGATGAAGTCTTGAGGTACTACAAAGAAGCACTGAAAGGGCTTCAAGACATAAGGATCAGGGACTGGAAGGAGGCCACATACATCGAAGACGACGGGAAGGAGGCCTGGCATTCCATAACAATATCCAAACATTATGAGGGGGGCACCAGGGTGGTCATCAGTAAAGATAGCTGGACCTGGATAATGGGGACCCTAGTTCTCAGATACGTGGGTGTCTTCGTGGTGCTCCTTTTCTTGCTCATCGGGATGAGCCTTTCGGGAGCCATTATTTCGCGCTTTGCCAACAGGCTGGAACGCAAAAAGTAGTGCCCCGGGTATCCAGAGGAAGGGGGCGAAGTCCGGAAGGCATCTGACCCGGTTTTGCAACGCGACTCATAGTGCGGGACAGGCGTGCTACTTGTTACCGGTCAAACTCTTGGCAATTGGCAGCGAAGTTTACAGGGGCCTTCATCGCAAAGCATTGACAGGGTATCGGCAGCTACAGTGGAATGTTGCCGTGCTTCTTTTCAGGGGGTTTTTCCCTCTTGGCCTTGAGCATGGTAAGGGCATGAATGAGATGGGGGCGCGTGTTTTCCGGGTATATGATCTGGTCTACATAGCCAAGTTCAGCTGCCTTAAAGGGGCTGGCAAAATTTTCCCTGTATTCCTTGACCAGTTTTTCCCTGGTTGCCTCGGGATCCTTTGATCTCTCGATCTCCTTTCGAAAGATGATGTTTACAGCACCCTCGGGCCCCATAACCGCTATCTCTGCGGTGGGATAAGCGTAGTTTATGTCTCCCCCATGGTGTTTGCTCGACATGACATCATAGGCCCCTCCGTAAGCCTTGCGGGTTATGACCGTAATCTTGGGCACCGTGGCCTCACAATAGGCGAATATCACCTTGGAGCCGTGGGTTATGATCCCTCCATGCTCCTGGTTTACCCCCGGTAAGAACCCCGGGACATCCACAAAGGTCACCAGGGGTATGTTGAAACAGTCACACATCCTCACAAACCTTGAGGCCTTCAGGGATGCGTTGATGTCGAGGCATCCAGCGAGGTGTCTTGGCTGGTTGGCCACTATTCCGACTACCTCTCCGTTCAGCCTGCCAAGGCCTATAATGATATTCCTTGCGAAATGCTTTTGGATCTCAAGGAACCGCTTGTTGTCCAGTACGGAAAGGATGATATCTTTCATATCATAGGGCAGCCTGGGATTCACAGGGACTACCTTGTTGAGAGATTTGTCGGTTCGCCCAGGGTCATCAGTGGGTGTGAGGGCTGGCGGAAGCTCCCTGAAGTTCTGGGGCAGGTAACCGAATATCTCCTTTACGCGGTCCAGGGCCGCCATATCTGAATCCTCGGCAAACTGGGCTACGCCACTCCTGGTGTTATGGGTCATGGCTCCGCCCAGTTCCTCGGGTGTGACATCTTCAGATGTAACAGCTTTTATCACCTGGGGCCCCGTAATGAACATGTTGCTTGTGCCCTTGACCATGATTATGAAGTCCGTAAGTGCCGGAGAATAGACAGCACCTCCGGCACAGGGACCCATGATGACAGAGATCTGCGGAATCACGCCGGAGGCCTTTACGTTCCTCCTGAATATTTCGCCGTAGCTCCCAAGGCTCACGATACCTTCCTGGATCCTGGCCCCTCCGGAGTCGTTCAACCCGACGACAGGTGCCCCGACTTTCATTGCAAGGTCCATGATCTTGCAGACCTTCTCCCCAAAAGGACCGCTCAGGGACCCCCCGAATACGGTGAAGTCCTGGGAAAAAACGAACACCTGCCTGCCGTCAATCGTGCCGTAACCGGTCACGACGCCGTCGCCGGGGATTTTCTTCCTTTCCATCCCGAACTCGTGACACCTGTGGACCACAAACTTGTCTATTTCTTGAAAACTCCCCTCATCAAGGAGATAGCTTACTCTCTCCCTGGCGGTCATCTTGCCCTTGGCGTGCTGTTGTTCTATCCGCTTGGGGCCGCCGCCGAGTTCCGCCTCGATGTTTCTTTTCTCCAGCTCCTTGATCTTCTTATCAATCTCCATTGGGTGAGGCTCCGAAGAATATGAGAGACGCCTTCAATGTAATGGGATCCTATTCAAGGACTATCAAAACGGCGTCTGCTTCGACCGAGTCACCACTTTTGCACCTTACCTCCTTGACGGTACCTGATGCTGTTGACACAACGGGCAGCTCCATCTTCATGGCTTCCAATATCACGACTTCGTCGTTCTCGTTCACAGTGTCACCAACCTTTACTTTGACATCAATAACCTTTCCTCCCATTGGGGCTGTGACTTCACTCACCGTAATTTCCTCCTTCGATTTGTATTCTATTGTGGTTTCCAGGATCAACAAAACTTCTCATATAGCACTGGAAACGGGTGGTTTGTCAAGAGCAAACTTGGGCAAAGTTCACATTAGAGCGTTTGGGTTTTTGTCTTCATAGAGCACCTACGGGCCCAAGGTCAAGCTTTTTTGAAAAGAATCAATGGGAATGCCATGAATTCTTGACATAATATGCCAATTTTATTAAAATAACCAAAAACAAAGCCAAAAAACCTTACATAGATTAACCCTGGGAGGGATATTGTTCTTTTGAGGTGATAATGGCTTAAGGAGGATTACATATGCCGGTATATACATGGGTGGCCGAAACCAAGAGGGGTAGGAAGCTGAAGGGGGAGATCGATGCCCCAAATGAATCCATTGCCTTGAACCAACTGAAGAAACGTAACTTCACGGTAAGAAAGTTAAAGCCTAAACCTAAAGACCTTTTTGAAAACGTTTCGTTTCTCCAGCCAAAGATCAAAAACAAGGACATCGTGGTGTTTACGCGACAGTTTTCCACCATGATAGATGCCGGTCTTCCCCTGGTACAGGGTTTGACGATATTGGCGGAGCAGTGTGACAACCCTACATTCAAGAAGATCCTGAAACAGATTACTAAGGATGTGGAGGGGGGATCAACGCTGGCTGAGGCCATGAAAAAGCATCCCAAGGTCTTTGATACCCTTTTCGTAAACCTCGTGGCCGCAGGAGAAGTAGGTGGTATACTTGATACAATTCTGCGGCGCCTGGCGGAATACATAGAAAAGGCAGAAAAGCTCAAGTCTCAGATCAAAGGGGCCTTGACATATCCGTTGGTCGTAGTGGGAATAGCCATCATAGTCATTGCGGTAATCCTCATATTCGTAATTCCGGTATTCGAGGAGATGTTTTCAAGCTTCGGTTCTGCACTACCCGCTCCCACGCAGATCGTTGTAAATATGAGCCGATTCGTGAAGGGCAATTTTCACTGGATATTCTTGGCGGTTGTGGCCCTGGGCGTAGGCTTCAAGAAGTATAGGGGGACGAAATCCGGAAGAAAGGTCACGGACACCATCGCCCTCAAGTTGCCAGTCTTTGGAGAGTTGCTCAAGAAAGTGGCTGTTGCGAGGTTTACCAGGACTCTGGGAACGATGATCACCAGTGGTGTTCCCATTTTGGATGCCCTGGAGATAGTGGCCAAGACATCCGGAAACGTCGTACTCGAAGAAATACTCTACGAGGTGAGGGCAAGTATAGCCGAGGGTCAGTCGATTGCGGAACCCTTGTCTGAGAATGACATCTTTCCCGGCATGGTGGTCCAGATGATTTCCGTAGGAGAAGCCACAGGTGCCCTGGACAGCATGCTGGCGAAGATAGCCGACTTCTACGATGAAGAAGTGGATGTGGCTGTCGACGCAATGACTTCCATGCTGGAACCTCTCCTAATGCTCTTCCTTGGTGGGTCAATAGGGGGTCTGGTCATAGCCATGTACCTGCCCATATTTCAAATGGCTGCCGCCATGGGATAACAAGGGGCCCCTATGGTCAACAATAGTGGTGCCAGGAGTGGTGAGGCAGGGCTCTGCACGCGCCTTCAAAAACTGATGTTTTTGCGGGTGCTCTTCGGGTCTCTCCTTCTCGGCGCCTCAATTATTGTCCAGGTGAGAGAGACCAAAACATACTTTGGAGACATCCAAACATCCCACTATGCCATCATAGCTGCGATCTACTTCCTGACTTTTGTTTATGCCGTCCTTCTAAAGCGGTTAAAGGACCTTGTCAGCTTCGCCTACGTGCAACTCCTTGTTGATACCTTCCTGGTAACAGGCATAATCTATGTCACGGGCGGTATTGAGAGCATTTTTTCGTTCTTGTATATCCTGACCATAATCAACGGGAGCATAATGCTATACCGCAGGGGAGGCATGGCCATTGCTTCCAGCAGTAGCATTCTTTACGGCCTTCTCCTTGACTTACACTACTACGGCGTCATAGAACCAATAGGTAGCAAGCTGCATTCTTTTCCCGAATACAAGGGAATCTACATTTTCTACATGATCCTGGTCAATGTAGCCGCCTTTTACGTGGTGGCCTTTTTGAGCAGCTACCCGTCAGAACAGGAAAGAAAGAGCAGGGCGGAACTTGAGGCCAGGCAGGATGACATAGTCAGGCTGGAGGCCCTGAATGAGTGGATCGTGCGGAGCATTGATTCTGGACTGATTGCAGTGGATGAAAGAAACAGGATCATTCTTTTCAACCCGGCCGCTGAGAAGATATTTGAGATTGAATCTCGGCGTGCCATAACCAGGGAACTATTTGCTCTGCTCCCCTTCTTGAAGGTCCATGTTGACGCTGATGCCAGGCCTTTGAAGCTGAGGAACAGGTTCCGTTCTTATGCGGACATAGAATACACCAGATCCAACGGGAGAAATGTATTCCTCAGACTATCCATTTCACCCCTCCACTCACCGGAAAGCGGCAGCGAAGGGCAGATCCTCCTATTTCACGACATAACCGCGATTAAGCGGATCGAGGACGAAATGAAGCGGGTGGAAGGACTCGCAATGATAGGAGAGCTGGCTGCGGGCATAGCCCACGAGATCAGAAATCCCATGGCATCAATCAGCGGTTCAATACAGATGTTAAAGGAGGGGCTGGACAAGGATGATGTCAATAGCAGATTGATGGACATAGTATTGAGAGAGATCAATAGGCTGAACCATTTGGTAGATGATTTTCTCCGATATGCGAGACCAAAGGAGCCGAAACTGGAAAAGGTAGACCTCCAAGAGCTCATAATCGAATCTCTGGAACTTTTCAAGAATAGCGGGAAATGGGTTTCGC
This sequence comes from Deltaproteobacteria bacterium, assembly GCA_019308525.1. The sequence goes on along the minus strand of JAFDIC010000018.1, from coordinate 6,456 downwards.
GAATGGAAGTCAGGACCCAATTCAAGAACTCCATATATATCAACTCTGACCCGGAACAGATCAAGCAGGTATTATGGAACCTGTACATAAATGCCAGCGAGGCCATGCCCAATGGGGGGGCCCTTCACATTGAGACGGACCTTGTCAAGGTTAACGGCGGCGCAGGAGGAGAAGAGGAAATGGCAAGAATAGTCCTGAGGGATACGGGAAAAGGCTTCAGCCCTGCGGCACTTGACCACCTCTTCACCCCTTTCTTCACGACCAAGGAGGAAGGCTCGGGGCTGGGCTTGGCCATAGTCAAGAGAATCGTGGAGGGTCTCAACGGCAAGGTCTCTGGTAGGTGCCACCCCGAAGGAGGAGCCGAGATTACTATTCTACTCCACCCTTCACCATTAGCATCCTGTTGAGCAAACCTCCCTGTTTGCCAAAGCAAGAGGAACAGGTGGGAGAACCCGAACTGGGCAACCGTGGGACGTGGACAGTCCTAATTCTAGAGCCAAGCAGCTTCCATTGCATATTAACTGGAAAAATGGGGTGATCTTAGGATAAAATATGAATTTATGGGACCTGGAGGTCAAAGATGATCTTCCCAAGCTCTTTGGCCCCAGACAGATTTTGCTGTCTTTGGCAGGAACTATCTGATCGAGGGCTTCCTGAAGGCAAATATGACGGCTATGACGCCTCTTTTCATCTGGGAATCTGAAGGGGATAAAGACTTGAACTGGTTATGCTCTGTCAGTCGGCCGAGCCGATATCTCGGCGGAGAAGTAAACTCGATCAAGAAGGGCCACTCAAAGGTGGGACTGACCATTGCTCTCGGGTTCCCTGACACCTACGAGGTGGGCATGTCCCACTTGGGGCTAAAGATCCTCTATCACCTCGTTAATAGAGAGGACTGGATAGCGGCTGAGAGGGTATTCTGCCCCTGGCTCGACATGGAAAGAGAATTGAGGTCGAGAGGATTGCCTCTTTGCACCTTGGAATCCGGAAAGCCCTTGAGGGATTTCGACCTGGTAGGATTCAGTCTTCAGAGTGAACTGTCTTTCACGAATATCCTTACCATGCTCGATCTGGCGGGTATTCCTTTTCTTTCCCAGGAGAGAAAGCAAACCTTTCCCCTGGTAATTGCGGGAGGGCCGGCATGTTTCAACCCGGAGCCCGTCGCCGGGATCTTTGATGCAATCCTGATTGGTGACGGGGAACAGGCGCTCTTGGAGTTTTGCCGGATCGTCAGACGCGCAAAGGAACAAGGCCCTGTGAAAAAAGAAGAAATTCTCTCGCGCCTGACGGAAATAAGAGGGGTCTATATCCCTTCATTTTTCCGAGCGCATCACCAGGGCGATGGCCTGATCCAGGGCATTGAGGCCCTCCAACCAGGATACGGGGAAATTCGAAAGGCTGTTTTCCCTGATTTGGACCAGTGCCCTTTTCCCACCAATCAGGTTGTTCCCTTTACCGAGTTGGTGCATGACCGACTGGCCATTGAGATTTCCCGGGGATGCACCAGAGGGTGCCGATTTTGCCAGGCCGGCATGATCTATCGTCCGGTAAGGGAAAGAGCCCCGGATGGGGTTCTGGGGATCGCCGAGGAGGGACTGAGGGAAACGGGGTTTGACGAAGTGTCCCTGTTATCCTTGAGTTCCGGCGATTACAGTTGTATCCAGTCTTTGCTGAGGGCATTGATGGACAGGCAATCCAGGGAGAAAATTGCTGTCAGTTTCCCGTCCTTGAGAGTGGACAGCCTTGATCACTCATGGCTCGAACAAATCAAGAGGGTGAGAAAGACGGGCTTTACCCTGGCGCCGGAAGCAGGAAACGATGGGCTGAGAAGAATCATCAACAAGACATTGACCAATGACGAGGTCCTGGAAACCGTGAAAGCGGTGTATGAGGCAGGATGGAACCTGGTCAAGCTCTATTTCATGGTTGGTCTGCCCGGAGAGAGAGAAAGCGATTCCAAGGATATCGTAGCCCTTGCAAATGAGGTGACAGAACTCTCAAGGGGAGGGGGAAGGAATAACAGGCTCAACATCAGTGTGGCAACCTTTGTACCCAAGTCCCATACACCCTTCATGTGGGCCGAGCAGATTCTGCTCGAGGAAGCACGGAGGCGTATTGAATTCATCAGGAGCGCTTTGAAGAACAGGAGGATCAGGGTCAAGTGGAATCAACCTGAGATGAGTTGGCTCGAAGGCATCTTCTCAAGGGGCGACAGGAGGTTGACCGAAGTGCTCATAAGGGCTTGGCAGAAGGGGGCCAGGTTTGACGCCTGGGGAGAGTGCTACCGTATGGAGCTGTGGGAAGAAGCATTCAGGGAATCCGGGCTGGATCCTGGGTTTTATCTATACAGGGAAAGATCCCTGGAGGAAATCTTGCCCTGGCATCATATCAAATGCGGAGTAACAGATAGGTTTCTCAAGAAGGAATGGGAAAAGGCCCTCAAGGGGGAGACCACACCCGATTGCCGTGAGGGGTGTTTGAATTGCGGCGTATGCGATCACAGGGATATCGCTCCAAGGTTGTATTGCGAGGACCGGGCATCCTGCGGAGCCGGACCCTCAATTTCAGAGGGAGAGACCTCAGATGTGCAGAGCAGGAGATACAGGCTGACTTTTTCAAAGACAGGGGGAGTCAGGTTCCTTAGTCATCTGGAGACCGTCAGGGTATTCTTGAGGGCTTTCAGAAGGGCTGGCCTCAGGCTTGTCCATTCCAAGGGATATCACCCTTTGCCAAGGGTGACGTTTGCTACGGCTCTGCCCGTTGGCATGGAGAGCGTTCATGAGACCATTGATTTGGAAGTCTTCGAGGGCCATAGTCCCGGAAAGATAAGAGAAGATGTACAAAGGCAGCTCCCTGAAGGCCTTTCAATCCTGGATGTGAAAGACATTATCCATGAGCCGAGGGGTGCCAAAATAAGTGAAACCCATTTCCTGATCACCCTAAATGGTCTGGGGCTGGACAGAGAGGCCGTACGGGAGTTCATGGAAGCGGAACACTTCCATGTGATCAAGAGGACGAAGAAGGGTGAGAGGAAACTCGATGCCCGGGCCCTGGTAAAATCTATGAGCATTGTGGGGCCCGGCAAACTGGGAATGGTACTTGCAAATAGAGGGGGAGCGGAGCTGAGGCCGATTGACATTCTCAAAGATGTGCTTCACCTCGAAAGGAAGGACTTGGAAAAGGTCAGGATATTGAAGACAAAACAGGTCATGGGATGAAACCTCCTGCTGTAAGATCTGGGTCACCGAGCAGGGAGTATGATGATCCTCCTTAGTAAGCCGATAGGGGCTCGAAGTATCGACCGATGTCCAGTGAACTGATCATAAATGCCAGGCCACACGAGATCAGGGTCGCGCTCATTGAAAACGGGACAGTAGTGGAGCTCCATATAGAACGTCGGACCGGGCAGGAGACGATGGGCAATATTTACAAAGGTCGTGTGGTGAAAGTCCTGCCTGGTATGCAGGCGGCTTTTGTAAACACGAGCCTTGAGCGCAGTGCCTTCCTCTATGTTTCAGACGTGTACAGAAATTTCGAGGATATCGAGAGGATGATGCTCCAAAACAGCATGGAAAACGGGGAGCAGCCCCTGGGGGAATCCATACCCGAAGACAGGGTTTCCCATGACATCCATTTGAACATAGAGGACATGCTCCACGAGGGGCAGGATATCATGGTGCAGGTATCCAAAGAGCCCATTGGCACCAAAGGGGCTCGGCTGACAACTCACATATCCTTGCCTGGCAGGCACCTGGTCTTGATGCCGACCGTAAACCATATCGGAATATCCAGACGGATAGACGACACGGAGGAAAGAGAAAGACTGAGGCAGATCGTGCAGGAGATAAGGCCGAACAGCTACGGGTTCATAGTGAGGACGGTAAGTGAAGGGGCAAGCAAGGAAAAGCTCAGGTCAGAGATGGATTTTCTCCTCAAGCTTTGGAACGGAATACAGGGAAAGATGACAAGGTCTCCAGGGCCCTGTCTCTTGCACAAGGATCTCAACATCACCCTGCGTTCCGTAAGGGACCTCTTTACCAGAGAAGTAGACAGACTTGTCATAGACTCCAGGGAGGAATACGACAATATCATGGGGTTCATAGAAAACTTTGCGCCGCGTCTCAGATATTCGGTGGAACTATACGAAGATGACGAGCCAATTTTTGATCACTACGGCATAGAGCTTGAGATATCCAGGGCCCTCGAGAAAAAGGTATGGCTCAAATCAGGAGGATACATCGTCATAGAGTTGACCGAGGCATTGACGGCAATAGACGTGAATACCGGGAGTTATGTGGGGAAGAGGAATTTGGAAGAGACCACATTGAAGACCAACATGGAAGCCGTGAAGGAGATAGCCTATCAATTGAGGTTGAGGAATATCGGGGGACTGATAGTGATAGACTTCATAGACATGGAGAAAAAGGCCAACAGGGAACGGGTGTTTACCGCCCTGAAAGAGGCCTTGAGCAGAGACAGGGCCAAGACGCATGTGCTGAGGATGTCGGAGCTGGGCCTTGTTGAGATGACGAGAAAGAGGACCCGGGAGAGCTTGAACAGATTGATGTCCGAGCCCTGCTCATACTGCGAAGGCGTGGGCAGCCTGAAATCCAAGAGGACTGTCTGCTATGAGATTTTCAGGGATCTTGAAAGGGAGAGTAAGGGCGATGTTGAGGAGGAAAACATATACGTGCGGGTAAACCCGGACGTAGCAGAAGTGCTGAAGGAGGAGGAACAGGAAACAGTTATTGAGACGGAGAAGAGGCTGGGGAAACGGATCATTATCCTCACGGACGAAAATCTCCATTTGGAGCAGTATGAGATAAGTCTATAGGTGCGGGGAGTGGATTGCGCCGGTCCGGTGTGACTCCAGGGCCGCCCCCATAGCCTGATGGAACATTGATGGCCACTGCTTGGACGTGTGTTGTGAAAGCTCTGTGAAGCAAAGGAATAATTCTGTGATGGGGAGGGACAATTGCTCATAAGATCTGCCGGAATAACGGATGTAGGGTTGGCAAGAACCGGGAATGAGGATGTCTACAGTATTGAAGATTCAGTGGGCCTGTATATTGTTGCCGATGGCATGGGGGGGCACAAGGCAGGGGAGGTTGCAAGTAACATTGCCGTAAGAATCGTAAGGGAGTGTTACAAGAAGTTTGTGGAAGAGGGTGCCGGCCCTGATGAGATTTTCGGAGACTATGATCCCTCTCTTAGTCAACTGGGGAACTATATCCAGGGGAGCATACGCCTGGCCAATCGGGTTATCTATGACATGGCGAACCAGTACGAACAGTACCAAGGGATGGGAACTACCATCGCCCTCCTTCTAGTGACTCCCACTGTCATAATAGCTGGAAACGTAGGTGACAGCCGCATCTATCTGATAAGGGATGACCAGAGCGAAAAGCTCTCCAGGGACCATACGGTGGTTTCTGAGCAGGTGGAAATGGGAATGATGACCATGGAAGAGGCCAAGAATTCAAACCTCAGACACGTCTTGACCAGGAATCTGGGATCCTCCCTGGACCTTAATGTGGACATATATGAGATAGAACCATCAAACAATGATCGATTCCTCTTGTGCACCGATGGGTTGACGGATTTGGTGAGTGATCAAGAGATATTGGAAACGGCCCGGGAGGGGGACGATCCGGAAAGGATCTGCAGTGAGTTAGTGGAGATGACGCTAAAGCGTGGTGCCCCGGACAATACCACTGTGGTCACCGTGATCCTGTCAGGTTTGGAAAGCAAGGTGCCGAGGAAAGCGGGAAGGAAGGTGGGCAGTTTCCTTTCAGGATTCATAGGGGGAGTCAAAAAGCCGACAAACAGGTGAGTATCTTTCCCAAGGAATGGTATTGTAATTTTTAGCGAAATTCGCTAGAATTGAGTTGTAGTAACCAAATGAGGGGGTAAAGCCTTATGGCCAAGATCCTACTAACCTTTAACAAGCAGGTCATCAAAGAAGTCCCTTTCTTAGGAGAGAGTATAACCATAGGCCGCCACGTGGACAACGACATAGTCATAGATAATCTGGCTGTCTCCAGCTATCACGCGAAGATCGACAAAGTGGGCCCCAACTATATTTTGACAGACCTTCAAAGCACCAACGGGACCTTTGTCAATGAAGAGAGAATCTCCTCCCATCGCCTTTCACATGGGGATAACATATTGATCGGAAAACACAACCTTGTATTCGTTGCTGCAAAAGGAAAGACGGACCTGGAGGGTGCCGGAGATGCAAAAATACTGGCCATGGGTAAGACCATGTTGCTTGAGACGGCCAAACAAAAGGAGCTTCTCTCACGGGAGGAATCGCATATCTCCGAGCCTAGGCCACCTGAAAAGATAGGGGTAGTGAATTTCATCGATAGATCCGGTCTCGGTGAGATAGAATTGAAAAAAAAGTTGACCAAGATCGGAAAGGCCGAAACATCCGAGATCAAGCTATCCGGCATT
>JAFDIC010000301.1 GCA_019308525.1 Deltaproteobacteria bacterium | reverse complement strand
ATTACAGAGACAATGGAAAACATGCGCTGATTATCTACGACGATCTGTCAAAACAAGCGGCCGCTTACAGGCAGGTCTCATTGCTCCTCCGGCGGCCCCCGGGGCGCGAGGCATTCCCGGGTGATATTTTCTATAACCACTCCAGGCTCCTCGAGAGAGCAGCGAAGTTGAATGATGAACTGGGAGGGGGTTCATTGACCGCGTTGCCCATCATCGAGACCCAGGCGGGTGACGTTTCTGCCTATATCCCCACTAACGTGATTTCCATCACCGACGGCCAGGTATACCTTGAACCAGGACTTTTCTTCTCCGGTATCAGGCCTGCTATCAACGTCGGGCTCTCGGTTTCCCGGGTTGGGGGCGCGGCCCAGACCAAGGCAATGAGGAAAGTGGGGGGAAGCCTCAGGCTGGACATGGCACAATACCGGGAGCTGGAGGCATTTGCTCAATTTGGAAGCGATCTGGACAAGGCCACCCAGAGGCAGCTGGAGAGGGGGAGAAGATTGGTGGAGGTATTAAAGCAGCCCCAATATGAACCCATGCTGGCGGAAAAACAGGTTATGATTCTGTTTGCCGGCACTTATGGCTACCTTGATGAATGGCCCGCAGAGGCGGTCAGCGAATATGAGAGCCAGATGCTCGAGTACATGGACAGTAAGCACCCTGAACTGCTTCAAGAGATCAAGGAAAAGAACGACATCAGCGAGGAGCTGGAAGAGAAGCTGAAGAAGGCCCTTGATGATTTCAAGGGCGTTTTTCAACCCAGCAAGACCGTGATGTAGCAAAGAAAAGGGGAGATTCTTGTCAACCGAGCGAGCAATTCGCGAAAAGGGGCGTTGGAGAAAAGGTTAATGGCGACTTTAAGGGACATCCTTAGGAAGATAGGGGCTGTCAAGAAAACGAGGCAGATTACAAGGGCCATGAATATGGTGGCGGCCGCAAAGCTGCGGTCCACCCAGGGCAAGATGGAAAATTTTGAGCCCTATGCAAGAAAATTCTCAGAGGTCTTGTCTAATTTGGCGGCCAGAATTGAGCCGGAGATCCACCCATTGCTCATGAAGAGAGAGGAGGTATCCAGGATTGAGGTGGTTCACTTTACAGCAGACAGGGGTCTTTGTGGCAGCTTCAATGTGAATCTCATAACGAAGGCGGAGAAGTGGATGGAGGAGCAAAAGGCGGCGGGCAGAGAGTGCAGCCTCACTCTCATAGGGAAAAAGGGCCGCGACTATTTCAGAAAAAGAGATTACCCCATCACTGTGAGCCACACCAGTATATATGGGGCGGTGGACATATCTTTCGCCAACCAAATGGCCCGGGACTTGATCGGCAGATACATGGAACAGGAAATCGACGAGGCTTACATGGTCTATGCCCGCTTCATAAGTATGGCTAGACAGGAGCCGACCATTACCAAGCTCATCCCAATCGAGCCGCCCCGAGTGGAGGAGCCCTCCGTTGGTATGGCCGAGTACCTCTGTGAACCGGGAGCAGAAGAGTTGCTCGTAGAGTTGCTTCCAAAGCATATAGCCGTGCAGATCCTTAATGCATTCCTTCAGAACGAAACCTGTGAACATGCCGCCCGGATGGCTGCAATGGACAACGCTACGAAGAATTGCTCTGAAATGATAGACAACCTTACCTTGGTGTACAACAAGGCCCGGCAGGCGGCAATTACCGCCGAACTAATGGATATCGTGGGCGGCGCGGAGGCACTGAGATAACGGGGGATAGTCAGTAAAGAAAGACAGTAAAGACTCAGAAGGAGGTCTTGGTTTTATTATGAATGAAGGTAAAATCGTTCAAGTTATCGGCCCGGTAGTGGACGTGGAGTTTCCGGAGGGTGAGCTGCCTCCGATTTATACTGCATTACACATCTCCAATCCAGCCATCGACGACACCGAGGACAACCTGGTCGTGGAGGTTGCCCAGCACCTGGGGGACAACGTGGTCAGATGTATTGCCATGGATATCACCGATGGCCTGGTTAGGGGCATGAAGGCCAAGAACACCGGTCAGCCCATCCTCATGCCCGCAGGGGACCCTATACTGGGAAGAGTACTCAACGTAGTAGGCAGGCCTGTGGACGGGCTCGGGCCTGTCGATGCCACGGAGTTTCTGCCTATTCACCGGCATGCGCCGGAATTCACCGACCAAGATACCTCGGTAAAGGTGCTCGAGACGGGTATCAAGGTGATTGACCTCCTCGTTCCCTTCCCCCGCGGAGGGAAGATGGGGATGTTCGGGGGGGCAGGTGTCGGCAAGACCGTGGTGATGATGGAGATGATTCACAATATCGCCATGGAACACGGCGGGATCAGCGTCTTTGCCGGGGTGGGGGAGAGGACCAGGGAAGGCAATGACCTCTACCTTGAGATGAAGGAATCCGGCGTTCTGCCGAAGGCTGCATTGATCTACGGCCAGATGACCGAGCCTCCCGGGGCACGTGCGAGAGTGGCCCTTTCGGCACTCACCGCGGCCGAATACTACCGGGATGAACGGGGTCAAGACGTCCTCCTCTTTATTGACAATATCTTTCGCTTCACACAGGCCGGTTCAGAGGTCTCAGCCCTTCTGGGCCGCATTCCTTCCGCGGTCGGTTATCAGCCGACCCTCGGGACCGACCTGGGGGAATTGGAGGAACGAATTACGTCCACAAAGAAGGGATCCATAACCTCTGTTCAGTGCGTTTACGTCCCTGCTGACGACCTTACGGACCCGGCGCCCGCGACCACCTTCGCCCATCTCGACGGGACGGTGGTCCTCTCCCGTCCCATTGCTGAACTGGGAATTTATCCTGCTGTGGATCCCCTGGACTCCACCTCCCGCATCCTTGATCCCAACATTCTGGGAGAGGAACATTACCAGGTGGCCAGGCAAACGCAGCAGATCCTCCAGAAATACAAGGACCTGCAAGATATTATTGCAATTCTGGGTATGGACGAGCTCTCTGATGAGGATAAGCTAATTGTGGCAAGGGCAAGGAGGATACAGAGGTTTCTGTCCCAGCCTTTCCATGTGGCCGAGGCCTTTACCGGACGAAAGGGGAAATATGTGCCGGTAAAGGAGACGATAAGAGGATTCAAGGAGATAATAGAGGGCAAACACGATGATCTTCCAGAATCGGCCTTCTACATGGTGGGCGGTATAGACGAGGCCGTGGAGGCGGCTGAAAAGATGGCGTCTGGACAATAGAATTGGGGATAGGGGAGTGATGGAAAAGCTGTTTTTGGAGTTGGTCACACCCGAAAGGGTCCTGGTCAGCCAGGAAGTGGATATGGTTGTGGCCCCCGGGACCGATGGAGAATTCGGCGTGCTACCCGGGCACACACTGTTCCTGTCAGGAATAGTTCCTGGAGAGCTCAGGTACACATCCGGCTCGGAGACCGAGTTATTCGCCGTCACCACCGGGTTCGCAGAGGTTTCCAGCAACAAGGTCTCTGCCCTGGTTGATGCTGCGGAGAGGGCCACGGAGATAGATGTGGAGCGGGCCCAGCGTGCCATCAAGAGAGCCCAGGAGAGGCTGGCAATGGCCAGGGGGGGCAAGGATATCGACTTTCAGAGGGCGGAGGCAGCACTGAGAAGGGCCACTGTGAGGCTAAAGGTGGCTCGAAAGCTTTAGCAGTAGATCATTAAAGAGTCCCATTAGGTGAGTATTACAAGGCAAGCCGGTGCTTGCCTTTTTTATTGATTTTTCAGAAGGCAGAATATAGTATCTATTCTTAAAGCACCAGCAAGATCTTGAGGGCGTCATGGAGAATATGGAAGAGACAGATCATTTTGAACTACTGGAAGCCAAGATAGATTCTCTGGCCTCCTATATCAGCACATTGAAGAGGGAGAAGCAATCACTGGCCGAAAAGGTCGGCGGCCTGGAGGAGAGGGTGGCAGACCTGGCCAAGGAGGTTGAGTCGCTGAAGGCATCGAGGGAGAGAGCCAGAGAAAGGGTAATCAGCCTGTTGGAAAAGATAGACAGGATCGGAATAGCCTGAAGCGGTCGGCCTTACGTTCATTCCCTGCACACTGTTTCAAGCACGGGACGAAGCGGCCGGAGCAGAAGAGGAAACATCCTTTGCCCATGTATTCAATAAAGGTTAAAATTCTTGACCACGAATATAGGCTGAAAAGCGATGAGAGCGAGGAGCACGTCAGGAAGATTGCCGAATATGTCAACCAGAAGTTGCAGGAAATAGGAGCAAGCAGCGAAGGCCTCTCAGAGAAGAAAATGGCCATACTGGCCGCCTTGCATATTGCCGGTGATTATTTTCAGGCAACTCGGGAACTGGAGTTGGTGAAAGACAGGATCAGGAAGCGAACCAAGGACCTTGTTGATCATATTGATTCAGTGATGATGGCTTCCTGATGAAGCGTGTTTTTGAATGAATTGAGCTTTGTGCTATTCCGGTTAGATGGGTGCCCTGGCATTCAGGATCGCGGATTTGACACGCTCAAATGAGCTTAGGGGCTCATTGTTTTGACATCTGAAGTGTTTTGGATTCCAGGAATCGGATGATTATGCTTTAGAGGACTCGACGATATGTTCCATTTTGAAGGGATGCGTAGATATAAGGCGAGTTGAAGATGGACCCGATCCTCTTTACATTTAAAGTGATTATATATGAATGTGGCCCTATGTTGGAAGGGGAATTGTGAATCAAGAAATGTCAATGGTAACTATATCTTATTATGGAGATATAACAGTGACGGAAGGCCATATTTGGGTTCCAATGTTCTTCGCAATGTCATCTTCATCTCCGCAAGGCGGGGTTCTGCCTGACATTTTCTTGCCTTAATCTATCCATCTGCTTCAAAGGAATAAACCTGCGGGCTGGCGGCGGTAGTTGATCTCGCCACTTTATTGAAGTGCGTGCTTGAAAAGAACTTTCCGGCTATCCAGTTCTGCCGGCTCAAAGCTTGATAAAATCAACTAGGCTAAGGGAACAAATATCATGACTATAATTCAGATAATCGGGATTGCCATCGGGGGCATTTTGATAGGGCTGTTGATCGGTTTCTGGGTCCGGAAAAGGATTGTGGAAAGTCAGTTTACCTCAATCAAGGAATACTCGGAGAAGATCATTAACGAGGCCCACAGAGACGCAAAGAACATAAAAAAGGAGGCCATGCTCAAGGCCAAGGATCATTTTTACAAGATGAAGCTCGAGTTTGAGAAGGAGACCAAGGAGAAGAGGAATCAACTCCAGGCCCAGGAGA
>JAFDIC010000017.1 GCA_019308525.1 Deltaproteobacteria bacterium | reverse complement strand
TGAGGATCCTCAACCGGTTCCTCGAGGAAGGAGATAAGAGAGGAGCGCCTTTGCAGGCCATGAGCATGCTCAACAGGCAACTGAGACTGCTGTGGATGGCAAAGGGAATTGCCGCGAAAGGTGGCAAGACGAGGGATATAGCCAAGAAGCTCGGGCTTATGACCTTTTCCGCAGGGATGTTTGCCAGGCAGTGCAGGCTCTGGTCCCAGGAAGACCTGGAACAGGGACTGAGACTGCTTCAGGAAGCAGACGGACTGATCAAATCCGGCTCCAGGCCTAAACCGGTTCTCGAAAACCTTATCGTTGCGCTCTGCCGTTAAGGGGTTGAGGGAGTGCTGATTTGGTTTACCCGGCGAGACAAACGGGATATGAGGCGCGCAGCCTTGTTCTTGTGGATTACACCCTTTGAGGCGGTCTTCTGTATGATTGCCACGGTCCTGTCCAGGCGTTCCCTGGCCTTTTCCGGGGAATTCTCCTCGATGGCGCTCCTGAGATTCTTGATCCCGGTCTTCATCCGGCTCTTGTAAGCCATGTTCCTCAGCCTTCTAACCTTGTTCTGACGGGCCCTCTTGAGGGCCGACTTATGAGTTGCCAAGCCTTTGTTTCCTCCTGTGTTCTTACCAAAACTCCTTGAACAGCTACATTTAATTCATCAGTTTGCCCTTGTCAAGACAAAACTGTCAATGTTAAGATCCTTGCCAATTCGCGGGGCGTCAAGACACGGCGCCCGAGGCCGATTATGGAAAACTCCGACAGCTCCCTGTATGAAACACGAAGGGTCAGTCGTGCGGCAGGTACGGTGGGTTTCTTCACCTTGTTGAGCCGCATATTGGGGCTTATCAGGGACATGGTTATCGCGCGGTTTTTCGGTACAGGTATGGCCGCTGATGCCTTCTTTGTTGCCTTTCGCATACCCAATCTCCTCAGACGCCTCTTTGCCGAGGGCAGCCTCACTATTGCGTTTATCCCTGTTTTCACGGAATACCTGAACAGGAAATCAAGGCCGGAAGCCTTTCAAATGGCCAGGGCCGTGCTTACACTGCTTTCCCTCTTGCTTGCAATTGTAACGGTTCTGGGTATTGTGTTTTCTCCTCTTATCGTCAGGCTCCAGGCCTTCGGATTCGGGGGTCAGGGCGCCAAATACGAACTCACGGTCCTGTTAACCCGTATCACCTTCCCTTATATCTTCTTCATAAGCGTGGTCGCCCTGTTTATGGGCATCCTGAATTCCCTGAGGCATTTTGCAGCACCTGCTGCGGCGCCCATCTTCTTGAACGTGGGAATAATAGCCTCAATACTGTGGCTTTCTCCACAGATGCCCCAACCCATTGTGGGGGCAGCGGTCGGGGTGATTATCGGCGGGGTCCTCCAGGTGGCATTGCAGGTGCCCTGGATCCTGAAGAAGGGAATTCCCCTGCTTCCTTGCTGGATGCCCGATCATCCCGCTGTGAAGAAGGTCGCCCGCCTGATGGTCCCTGCCATTTTCGGCTCCGCCATCTATCAGTTCAACCAGTTCATGGGGACTCTCCTCGCTTCTTTTCTCCCTGAGGGCAGTGTGTCTTGGCTCTACTATGCAGACAGGTTGGTACAGTTCCCCTTGGGCATCTTCGCAATCGCCGTCAGCACTGCTGCCCTGCCTTCTCTTTCCAAGCAGGCGGCGGAGGAAGACCTGCTTGAGTTCCGCGAAACCCTCAGCCATGCCCTGAGGCTGGTCTTCTTTGTCACCATACCCTCAATGATGGGTCTTATGCTCTTGGGCGACCTGATAATAGGGGTGCTCTTTGAAGGGGGGGCATTTGACTCCACCTCCACCCGGATGACCAACATGGCCCTCTTTTATTATACTACAGGTCTTTGGGCCTTCTCGGGTGTAAGGGTCCTGGTCTCTGCATACTACGCGCTTCAGGACACCAAGACGCCGGTGAAGGTTGCCGCGGTTACCATGGGGGCAAACCTTGTGTTCAGCCTGCTCCTCATGGGCCCCCTCAAGCATGGGGGGCTTGCCCTTGCCCTGTCCTCCTCGTCCACGATCCAGTTCGGCCTCCTGGTGGTCTTGCTTAAGCACAGAATAGAACAACTGGAGCTCCGGCCTGTAATGATTTCAGCAGGCAGATGTATAGTTGCTTCGGGCATCACGGGCCTTTCCCTCTATCTCATCAGGAACGATGTATGGGTCTTGGGGCCTGAAGCGGATACCTCGAACCTGGTCCTGAAACTAGCAGGGCTGGTGCTTGCCGGGATCGTCATCTACTTTGGATCCAGCGCATTAATGGGTTCAAGGGAAGTCAGGGCTCTTTGGGGCGTAATGCACGCCGGGGGGAGAAATTGATATGGGCCTGATTCCTGCCCTGGTGAAGAGCGAAGCAAGGGGATAGAAGGGATAAGGCCCCGGGGGGCTTTTTCAAAGTCTCCAGGTCGGTGAAGAGCAATGGGCGGCTATTGACGGCATGATATTCTTCTCCTATACTGAGTTTATGGTATTTCAAGGGAAGATCACCGGCTGCAAGGATCTCATATGCCGACAGGAAGGAGAAGGTAATGCGCGATAACGATGAGATAAGAAGGGGCTATACTTTTGATGACCTGATCCTGATACCCCAAAAATCTTCTGTGCTTCCATCCGAGGTGGACGTCAGGACCAGGCTGTGCAGGAACATCACCTTGAATACTCCCATAGTCAGCGCCGCAATGGATACTGTAACCGAATCGGCGACGGCCATAACCATTGCAAGACAAGGAGGTATCGGCTTTATTCACAAGAATATGAGCATCGAACGCCAGGCCCTTGAAGTGGAAAAGGTCAAGAAATCTGAAAGTGGAATGATAGTTGACCCCATATCCATTGAACCGGACAGGAAGATCTACGAAGTCCTTGAAATCATGAGAAAATACAAGATTTCGGGGGTACCGGTCGTCAAAGATGGGAACCTCGTCGGTATCATAACCAACAGGGACCTGCGCTTCGAGACCAATCTCGATCAGAAGGTAGAGGCGGTCATGACCAAGGAGAACCTGGCAACCGCAAAAGCGGGAATCACCCTGGAAGAATCCAAGGCAATCCTGCACCAGAGAAGGATCGAGAAACTCCTCGTGGTGGATGACCATGGAAAGCTGATCGGGCTCATTACCATCAAGGATATCGAGAAAATCAAGAAATACCCCAACTCATGCAAGGATGAACTGGGCCGGTTGAGAGTGGGGGCCGCCGTGGGAGTGGGGCCGGATACAGGGGAGAGGATCCAGGAGCTGATCAAGGCCAATGTCGATGTCGTGGTGGTGGACACGGCCCATGGCCATTCGGAAATGGTTATGAAAAAGGTAGAGGAGATCAAGAAAAGACACCCCGACTTGCAACTCATCGCGGGGAACGTCGCCTCTGCCGAGGCCACCAGGGACCTCATAGAGGCGGGTGCCGACGCGGTAAAGGTTGGTGTTGGGCCCGGATCCATATGTACCACAAGAGTTGTGGCAGGCGTGGGCGTGCCGCAGATGACCGCCATCATGGATTGTGCACAGGAAGCAAGGAAGAACGATGTACCCCTAGTAGCCGACGGAGGGATCAAGTACTCCGGAGATATCACGAAAGCCCTGGCGGGTGGCGCGGATTGTGTGATGATAGGAAGCCTTTTCGCAGGCACGGAAGAAAGCCCCGGCGAGACCATACTGTTCCAGGGCAGGACATACAAGGTTTACAGGGGCATGGGGTCCATAGAAGCAATGAAGGAGGGGAGCAGGGACAGGTATTTTCAGGGCGACATGGAAATGGAAAAGAAACTTGTGCCCGAAGGGATCGTAGGCCGGGTCCCTTACAGGGGGCCCCTTGCAGATACAATCTACCAGTTGGTGGGAGGACTGAAGGCCGGAATGGGGTACCTGGGCTGCCGAAATATCAAAGAGCTCCACGAAAAGAGCAGATTGATGCGTGTGACACCGGCGGGTTACAGGGAGGGACATGTCCACGACGTGATAATAATCAAGGAGGCCCCGAACTACAGGGTAGAGTGATGGCTGACAGGCTGTTTGAAGAGCGGGTTCTTATCCTCGACTTTGGATCCCAGTACACCCAGCTCATAGCCAGGAGGGTACGGGAAGCCCAAGTGTACTGCGAGATACACCCCTTTAACCTGGAGATCGGGAAGATCAAGGAATTCTCGCCGGCAGGCATAATTCTCTCCGGTGGACCTGCCAGCATATATGATGAAGGTGCTCCCATGGCGGACCGGGAAGTGCTAGAGCTGGGAATACCCGTGCTCGGGATATGTTACGGAATGCAGTACATCACCCATGTGATGGGCGGAGAAGTGGCAGGCGCCGAAGATCGTGAATACGGGAGCGCACTTATCACAATTGAAGATGACCGGGACCTGTTTCACGGCTTATCGTGGGGCAAGGGCGAGGTGGTATGGATGAGCCACGGCGACAGAATCTCACGCATACCCCGCGGGTTCGAGTGCCTGGCAAGCAGCAAGAGTAGTCCTGTGGCCGCGATGGCAGACAGGTCGAGGAAGATATTTGGGGTCCAATTTCATCCGGAGGTGGCTCACACACCAAACGGTATCAAGGTGCTCAAGAATTTCCTCTTCAATATATGCGGTTGCAAGCCACTCTGGACCATGAGTTCCTTCGTGGAGAGGACGGTGGAGGCGCTCAGCAGGAGGATCGGCAAAGAAAGGGTCATATGCGGGATTTCGGGCGGGGTAGATTCCTCGGTTACGGCAGTCCTCTTGCACAGGGCTGTAGGACAGCAACTTTCCTGCATTTTCGTGGATAACGCCCTCTTGAGGAAGGGGGAGGTGGAAGAAGTCATGGAACTCTTCCAGAGGCATTACCAAATGGACGTGCATTTGGTGGACGCCTCCGGGCACTTCCTTGAAAAACTAAGGGGAGTCAGGGACCCGGAGGAGAAGAGAACCATCATAGGCAGGGAATTTATCAACGTTTTCGAAAAAAAGGCCAAGGAACTGGGAAAGGTGAGGTTTCTGGCCCAAGGCACTCTGTACCCGGACGTGATCGAGAGCGTGTCATTCAAGGGCCCCTCTGCGACCATAAAGAGCCACCACAACGTGGGCGGCTTGCCCGAGGTGATGAACCTGGAGCTCATTGAGCCCCTGAGAGAGCTATTCAAAGACGAGGTGCGACAGGTTGGGTTCGAGCTGGGCCTCCCAAGGGAACTGGTAATGCGACAACCTTTCCCGGGTCCCGGCCTGGCAGTAAGGATATTGGGAGAAGTAACACGGGAGAGGCTGGAAACACTCCAGGATGCCGATGCTCTCGTGCTTGAAGAGATAAGAAAGGCGGATCTCTACGAAAAGGTATGGCAATCATTTGCAGTTCTTCTCCCGGTGAAGACCGTCGGGGTGATGGGTGACGAGAGGACTTACGAGCATGTGATAGCGGTTAGAATCGTCGACAGCCAGGACGCAATGACCGCAGACTGGACCAGAGTGCCCTATGACGTGCTGGCCAGGATTTCCAACAGGATCATCAATAACGTCAGAGGGGTGAACAGGGTGGTCTACGATATCTCATCAAAGCCCCCAAGCACCATTGAGTGGGAATAGGGTCCGCGGGTCCTATGGACAGGCCCCGCACAATACCCGGGAGGTTGGCAGAAAACCCCTCGAGCTGGATGATTTCAGGTAGAAATTTGTGAATGTTGACTACAACTTATGACAATGCTATACTCAATTCCCGGCAGTAAGATTTGAGAATCTGGAGCCCCAGAGGGGGTATGAAAGCCATGGCAGTAATACAGATCGTGACTGGCCCAAACAGGGGACGGCACTACAATCTCGATAGTGACATCACTTTCATAGGGAGGTCCCCTGACAATAACATAGTGATAGGTGAACCAGCAGTTTCCCGGAGGCACCTGAGGATAGCCAGGGAAGGGAAAAAGTACTTTGTGAGAGACTTGAACAGCAAGAACGGTACATTCATCAACGGGAAAAGGATCCCTCCCAACGAAGACGTGGAGATAGACATTGGCGTAGCCATTGGAATCAGCGCGAAGGTTTTTGTAAGTCTCGTGGAATCCTATGAACAAGAAGACATCGGTGAAGACGAGCTGGAGCTGTTGGATTCAATGAGCCTTTCAGACGATATTGTGCAAGAAGGCAAGGTCCTGGTCGAGGATCGACCCATGACCCACAAGAGGAACATGGAACTCATAACAAGGGTAGCGGCTATCCTGGAAAAATCTCTGAACCTGAATCAGACCCTGGAATCAATACTTCAGTCCATCCTGGACCTCCTCAATAGGATCGACAGGGGATTCTTCATACTGGTGGATAAGGAAACCGGCGAGATATCAAACGTCATATCAATTTTTAGTAAAGACCGGAAGCACAAGGTCAACCGGTTCAGCAAGACCATAGTCAGAAAGGTGATCAGGGAGAGAAAGCCTGTCATGATGCTTGATACCCTCGGGGAGGAAGAGGTTGACGTATCAAGAAGCATGCAACTGATGAACATCCGCTCTGTCATGTGCGTGCCCTTGATAAGCAGGTCCGAGCTGAGGGGTGTTCTCTATTTCGATTCCCTGAAGAGACCTCACGGATTCAGAAAGGAAGACCTCTCCCTCATCACTGCCCTGAGCGGACCAGCTGCCATAGCAATTGAAAACGCCTTCCTCTAGACCAGGGGGCGGGAGTGGAGCCGGGGCGCGATCACCCATCCCGCTTCTCTTTGTCAAAAAGATCTTTCTTGACCTGTTCCGTATACCAGTCGATCTGGCGACACACCCCTCTTATGATCCTAACGTCCCTTGCCCTCAGGGGCACTCTGGATAGGAATCGTCTGATATTAAGCATCCAATGTTCCGGGTTTTGGGGGTCGATAAAGCCGATCTTCAAAAGGACTTCTTTGAGGTGTCCATACATTCCCTCCAGTTCGAACTTGTTGGCAAGACGTGGACAAGGCTCCTGTGTTGAGGGTGAGGTGGCAAGGAATATCTCATAGCAGAAAATCATTGCGGCCTGGGCCAGGTTAAGGGATGCAAAGCCCGCGGTGGGGATGGTGGCTATGGTGTGGCAATAGCGGAGCTGTTCATTGGAAAGCCCCCTGTCTTCGGGTCCGAAGAGGATTGCCACCTTATTGTTCTGGGATATGGAGATAAGGTCCTGGGCCAGGCGGCGTGGAGTCGTCAGGGCAGGGCGCTGGGAGCCTAACCGGGCAGTGGTGCCGACCACGTAATTGAAGGGACCGAGCGCTTCGAGCAGGTCATCGTGCACTTCCATCTCTTCAATAATATCTATTGAACTGCCGGTGGCGGTCTTTAGCACCTTGGACAGATCACAGTTCTTAGGCCTTACCAGCACGAGGTGCCGGATACCCATGTTGTTCATGGCCCTGGCAACAGAGCCTATGTTTTCCGGGATCTGAGTCTCTGCAAGTACTATGGATATATTTGCGAGATTTACTGCTTCGTCCATCACCAAAGAATCAAGGTTGGCATGCTGGAATGTGTGCCGCCTCTTCCTGTAGGAGCAACCTGCGGTTGCGATCCGGCGTAACGGCCCCGGGCCGGTAATTTCGCAGGCAGGAGCCTGCTCCTACAGGGATTGATGGGTATCCCGGTTCCCCTGTAGGAGCAACCTGCGGTTGCGATCCGATGCCTCCCCTCCCGGCTCAAAAAGGCTCCGGCCCCCTTGCGATGGGGTATCTTCGACCGTACCCGAATGCCTTTGAGGTGATCTTGAGGCCGGGCGGCGCCTGCCGGCGTTTGTATTCGTTCAGGGCCAGCCTCTTGAGCACATCTCTGACCGTTTCAGGGGCATACCCACGCTCAACAATGTCCTCAAAGCCCAGGTTTTCCTCGATAGCCGCCTCGAGGATAGCATCGAGTACCTCGTAAGGGGGCAGGGTGTCCTGGTCCGTCTGGTTGGGTCTCAATTCCGCAGAGGGCGGCCGGGTCAAGACGCGCTGGGGAATAATTTCCTCCTCCCTGTTTATGTATCTTGCGAGGCGATAGCACATGGTCTTGGGAATGTCGGATATGACAGCCAGGCCGCCGCTCAAATCTCCATAGAGGGTACAGTATCCCATGGCAATTTCAGACTTGTTCCCTGTACTCAAGAGGAGTGCATTGAACTTGTTGGACAGGGCCATGAGCAGATTGCCGCGAATCCTGGCCTGGATATTCTCTTCTGTCACGTCTTCCTTGAGCCCTTTGAACATGGATTCCAAGGACCTCTTGTAACTGTCATATATGTCGTGAATGGGTATGAATTCGTGACGGACCCCAAGGTTCCGTGCCAGCTTCCCAGCGTCCTCGTTGCTCATTCTGGAGGTAAAGGGCGAAGGCATACTCAGACACATCACGTTTTCAGGCCCCATAGCCCGCTGGGCGATCACCGCAACAAGCGATGAATCGATGCCGCCGCTCAGTCCGACCAGCACTTTGCCGAAACCACACTTCGTGACATAATCCCTGGTCCCCATGATGAGTCCTCGCAGGACGGATTCCTCCTCCTCGGGCCAGGGATGATCAATTCTTTCATAGGCCCCAGCGGTGTCCCAGAACAATAAATCCGGGGTAAATTCCTTGCCCAGCAGCAGGAGCCTTCCCTCCTGGTCCACAACCATGCTCATGCCGTCGAAAAGGAGGTCATCGTTCCCCCCCACCTGGTTGCAGTAGATGGTCGGCACCCTGTATTCCAGGGACAGGGATTGAAGGATCTTCATTCTCAGGGGGGCCTTGTTCAGGGTGTAAGGGGAGGCTGAAATGTTCACCAGGATATCTATGGATCGGGAATGGAGTTCTGCAACGGGGTTCAATGCATAGTGTGGTACACCCTTGATATCACCCACACTCCATATGTCCTCACATATGGTTACGCCGAACCTCTTCCCGTCCAGGTCGAATACCAGGCTCTCCCGTGCAGGCTCGAAATAGCGGGTTTCGTCGAACACGTCGTAGGTGGGCAGGAGCCTTTTTCCGCCATTCTTGAGAACCTTGCCCCCTCCAATGAGGGCGACGCTGTTTACCAGCGGCTTGCCGATATCAGAGGGATTCTTTTCAACATAACCGCAAAGCACATGGATTCCGTTTATCCTGGCGGTCAGCCTTTTGATCTGGTCCAGGTTCTCCCTGATGAAGGCGGGTCTTTCAAGGAGATCCTTTGGAGGATACCCAATGATGGACATTTCCGGAAAGATGGCCAGTGAACAGTTTGCAGCCTTTGCCTTCTCCACTGTATCCAGTATGAGGGAGGTGTTATAGGTGAAGTGCCCTATGATGGGATTTATCTGGCAGATGGCAATACGCATGGATCTCAACCACTCTCGGGTATTGAAGCAAGGGCCGAATGATCTGACTTGGCTTAAACAAAGCCTGACCAACCCGCAAAAATCCTAAGGCGTTGATGCGCCCGAGAAAGCCCCGGACCTGCCTGCGGCAGGCAGGTGCAAGGCGCTCAAATCTTTAGGAATTAAGCGTACACAGGGGTACGCCGCAGTGAGCAAAAAAGATGCAGCGCAACGCAGCAGACGGAGTTTTTCCGGACGCATCAAGGTTGGAATCCCCGCCGGCAGGACTTGCCACGGCCACGCTCAAAGTACCCTTGATGCCTTCTCAATGGCCTTGAGAATGCCCGGAATTTGTTCGTCCATACGAATGTTTATCGGTATGGTCAAGGCCCGGGACAGCAGTTCGTCTGTTGTTGGCAATACCAGGCCAGCATAATCCAATCTTTTTCCGCCGGAGCCGTCCTTGAAGGGATATCCTGTTCTGACCAGTGTCTTGCCTTCCAGGAGGTGCTCCCATCTACCGTAGTAGTGCCAGGTGTTTTCATACCAGTACACGGTACCGACCCCTTCAGAGGTCAGAACCCGGTTGAAAGCCTGGGCTTTTTCCCTGGTTGGGAGGAAAAAGATCAAGAAACTTGCCGTATCGCCATCAGGGTCTGGTATGTTCCTGAAGGTGATCTCCTCGTACCTCGAAAGGGCTTCCTTAATGCGCTGCTTGTTTTCTTTCTGCCCCTTCAAGATGATGTTATCCAGTTTTCTCAATTGAGCAAGACCAAGGGCGCCCTGTAGTTCCATCATTCGGTAATTGGAGCCGAAAAAACTTCTCTTCTCAAGGCCCCTGCCCACGCTGGGATCATGGTCATGGCCGTGATCGTGGTATTCCGAGGCCTTTATGTAGAGGTCTTCGTTGTTCGTGATAATCATGCCGCCTTCACCCGTGGTAAGGGTCTTGACCGAGTCAAAGGAGAAAGTTCCCAGGTCTCCGAAGGAGCCGAGGGCCTTTCCATTGATGCGACCGCCACATGACTGGGCCGTGTCCTCTATAACATGGAGATTGCGCCTTTTTGCTATCCCCGCGATCTCCTTTATACGTGCCTGGGCACCGCACATGTGGACCGGGATGACGACCCTTGTCCTCGACGTGATCCTGGCTTCCAGGTCTTCCGGGTCCAGGCAAAGGGTATCGTCTATTTCAGCGAATACGGGAGTGGCGCCGGAATCCAGGATAGCCTCCCAGGTGGCAACAAAGGTAAATCCCTGGGTGATGACTTCGTCGCCAGGGCCTATTCCCAGTGCTGCCAGCGCGACTCTCAGGGCAGCAGAGCCTGAAGAGACGGCCAGGGCATGGTTTACCCCGCAATACCTTGCAAACCCTTTCTCAAAGTCCTGGACCTTGTAAACTCCCTGTCTTTCGTTGTCAAATTCGTACCGGAAAAGTACACCCCGGGACAGTACGTCCAGGATCTCCTTCTTTTCCTCTTCACCCAGCACTTCAAATCCAGGCATGGTAACCTCCTTGCGTATCAGCTATTCAATTCGGTCGATCATGTCGGTGTTGCCTTCAAAGGCCTCTCTGTATACCTCTTCAACCGCTTGCACGTTCATGGGTCTTGGGTTGTTCAACATGGGACGTTCCACCTTCATGGCGGCCTCGGCCATGTCGCTTATTGCATCTTCGGGTATACCAAGTTCCCTCAGGCTTCTCGGGATGCCGATTTCTCCGCCAAGATCAAAGATCGCCTTTACAGCCCCTTTGGCCCTGTCAAGGCTGGTGCCTGGTTCCCTTTCCAGGCCCATGGCCTCCCCGATTCGACAGAACTTCTGGACGGCTGACTGACAATTATGTGCGAAAACATATGGTAGCATCACGGCGTTTGCAATACCATGGGGAATATCAAAGAATGCCCCCAGGGGGTAGGCCATGGCATGTACGGCGCCGACTCCAGCCATTGCCAGGCCGAGACCGGCCAGATAGCTCCCTTTCATCATGCTTTCCCTGAAGCCGTAGCTGTCGCCATCAGCCACTGCCTCCCTTATGTTACCGGCGATCAGTTTCACTGCGCTCAAGGACACCGGCTCACTCATGAAGTGGGCCTGAAGGGACGTATAAGACTCAAGGGCATGGGTCAGGGCATCCATGCCCGTATAGGCGGTTATCTCCCGGGGAAGGCCCAGGGTAAGCTCAGGATCGAGTACTGCCACGCTGGGGTAGAGAAAGGGGCTGTTGATTCCCCCTTTGCCCTTTTTCTCCCGCATAGTAAAAACGGCTGTGAAAGTTGTCTCGCTCCCGGTCCCCGCCGTGGTCGGCACCATGATCGTGGGAAGGCCGCGTTCCTTCACGAGGCCAAGGCCGATGTAATCAACGACCTTGCCTCCGTTGTTCACCAGGACGGCTATTGCCTTGGCGACATCCATGGTGCTGCCTCCTCCAAGCCCGATGACGGCCTCTACATTTTTCTCCTTAGCGATTTCCGCTCCTTCGTCCGCGAGTTGTGGAGACGGCTCAGGGGTGATTTCCTGGTAGGGCACTGTCTCAATGCCGACATCCCGCAGTATTCCCTCGGCCCTTTCAGGGATGTTCGTTTTCGCGAGACCTCGATCTGTAACAAGGAGCAGCCTGGAGGCATGGAGATCCCTGGCAACGTTTCCCAGTTCCTTCAGGGCCCCGGCCCCGAAAACTGTCTTCTTGACTCCTTCAATGGTAATCAGCCCATGCATATTCAACTCCCCCGCGGTGAGTGATTTCCGCTTGAGACTGCATTCTCCCGACTCGGATCGACTTGCAGCCGAACCCGCGTGTTCTGGAGTTTTTCCCCTGCGTATCCCAAACCAGGATGTAATGATTATCTCAAGTCTTCCTTTTTATCAAGCGAATAATATGAGGCATATTCCTGCCGACCAACCTTTTTGCCGGTCACTCTCCAACCTCCATCCCGGTGCAGGAGCAGCTTGTAGTTGCGAACCCCAGTCCCTAGAGGGGCAATCTGTGGATGCGGTTCAATGATCAGGTATCGCAGGTGAAACCTGCTCCTACAGGGAGGGGAGATGATTCATCATACCCCTGTAGGAGGCAGCTTGGGGCTGCGATTTCCAACCTCCATCCCGGTGCAGGAGCAGCTTGTAGTTGCGATTCCCAGTCCCCCAGAGGGGCAACCTGTGGATGCGGTTCAATGATCCGGCATCGCAGGTAAAACCTGCTCCTACAGGGGGTCGACAACCGCTTGAAATCCTGAACGAATTGGTCGCAAACCGCTCTCATCCAGGGCTTGGAATGCTTTTTTGGACGGGCAAATGTGCCTTCCAGGCAAGAGAGGGGCCGTGAAAAAGTGGTAAAGCCGGCAACAAAGGGCTTGCGGTGTCCGTGGATAAAGGTTAATGTAAACCAATGACAGGCAAGCGGAGTGGAGTAAGACACAGATTCTGGCAAAAGACCCTAAGACTCCCGAGATCAAATTCATGGACCAGAAACTTGCTTCCTTTCCCGGATTATCGGTATTCAAAGCCCTATTTGGACCAATAAACACAACAAATCGGGTGAAAAACGGTCTTGACCAGTTGAACCTATCCCCATATCTGTTCGTCTTAGAAGACCCCGCGGCGGATACCAAACAATTTCCTATGGCCCAAATTCCAAAACCCAAACAACGTCTCCTCTTGGAGGGTTTTGGTCACCTGTCGAGAGCCTCGGGGTCGAAGGATTGGTTATTAGAATTTGAAACACATTTCTACTTTGCTGCGTGGAATTTGTCATTTTGGACACAAAACTCCGCGCGAGAGGCATTATCTTTGACTCCCGCATAGCGCGGGATCTTCGACGGTCGAGAGGACTAGGTTTCTAGGAGAGAATCAAATGCGTGACACATATACACATATGATAACGGTGTTTTTGGGTTTTTTTGCAATTATGAATCCTATTGCCAACGCTGCAGCCTTTATGGGCTTAGTGGGAGACAAGAACAAATCGGAGCGATTCCACATTGCAATCAAAGCATTGATCATTACTTTTTTTCTGATCCTTCTATTTTCCTTGCTTGGTAAATTGATGTTTCACTTCTTTGGCATAACTCTCACTGCACTGAGAATAGCAGGTGGTATTTTGGTATTTCTTGTTGGGTATCACATGCTGGGCGGTGGCGGTTCCAAGCTTAATTCCGCCGATGCGGGAGAAGACTCTGACGTGGCAATATCGCCTTTGGCTGTACCCCTTCTTGCCGGCCCAGGAACCATTGCAACAGCAATGCACTATTCTGCATCCGGAGGGATAATGGGAATAACAGTGACAGTGACAGCGTTTGCAGTTCTATGTCTGATTACGTTTTTCTGCTTCATTTTTGGTTCGAATATTTTGGCTGTAATCGGTCAAAGCGGTCTCGGAATCGTTACCCGTTTAATGGGTTTAATTCTAAGTGTGATAGGAACGCAAATGGTAATAGCCGGAACAACGGCTGTCTTAGACTCGCTTTCTCAAGGCTAATGCTCATTGAATAGACTTGAAAGCAGAATCCATGGGAAAAGACAAGGCCCTTTGACTCGATCCGGCCAACGTTTTTTCTTGACTTGTCTTAGACAGTAGAGTTTCTTGTTCCACTTGCTGGCGATAGTGTTGGGCTTCATCACCTTGTTCGCCGTCCCGGCCGGATAGCCTGTTGCGCAAATGAAATTTGGGTTGTCAACAAGGAGCGTTTTGCTGGGATGATAAGAATGAAGAGAATTGATCAAGAAAGGAGAACACCATGAGTAATCTAGTTGTGATTGGATTTGAGGATGAACACAAGGCATTTGAACTGAGGGCAGAATTGGCGAAACTTCAAAAAGAGTACCTCATCGATATGGAAGATGTGGTGGTGGTGACCAAGGACGACAAGGGCAAGCTCAAATTGCATCAAGCCGTCAACCTCACTGCCGCCGGTGCGGTGGGGGGAACTTTCTGGGGTATGCTCATCGGGCTGATTTTTCTCAATCCGTTGCTGGGCGTAGCGGTTGGTGCCGGCGTCGGAGCCCTTTCGGGCAAACTGAGTGATATCGGTATCACCGACAAATTCATGAAAGAACTTGGTGAGACTCTCAGACCGGGGACCTCCGCCCTGTTCGTGCTGGTGCGCAAAGCCACTCCGGACAAGGTACTGGAAGCACTCAAGGGATTCAAGGGAAAGGTTCTCAAGACATCGCTCACAAAGGACAAAGAAGAGGAGCTGCGGAAAGTTCTTGAGCAATCCTGAACAGGTTTGTAAATCGGCTGATTTCCTAGCCGTTGGACGGACCATCATGTCCAATGAGAGAACGCTATTGGCATTCCTACGGACTTCTCTGTCGTTTTTGGTAATAGAGATTCTCATCCGAAAGATACGCAACCGTAATTGCCAATCGAAGCACTTGGGAAGGTAATTTGGCCCGGAACCGGCAACCGAATGTCTCTGGGCTTGTAAGAAGTTGTAGATTGCCAACCCAATTATCATGGGAGACTTGAAATGAATCCTCAGACAGAACCAGGCGTGGAATATCTCACTTCCGAACAGTTGAAAGGCCTGCCCTTCTCCGAAGCAGTGCGCGTCGGCCCGATGCTTTACCTGTCAGGGCAGATTGGAACGGATGGTTCCATGGAGTTAGTCCCCGGCGGGATCACGCCTGAGACGCGGCAAACGATGGAGAACATCAAGGCTACCCTGGAACGATACGGCTCTTCGCTCGATCATGTAATCAAAGTGACGGTGATGCTCGCTGATATGAGTGAGTGGTCAGAGATGAACAAGGTCTACGTGACCTATTTTCCCAAGCACTTACCCGCGCGGAGTGCGCTGGGGGCCAACGGTCTGGCCTTTGGCGCGCGAGTTGAGATTGAGTGCGTGGCTGTCTTAAGATAGGGCCTGGTTTTCATAGGCCCCTGCCGACAGCGGCGTTCAGGAGATTGCTTTGGGCACTATGCGCCCCGAAAATCCAGCGCCCTGCATGCGCTGGCCGCGGCTGGCCCCCTGTCCGTTAGGTGAAACGCTGTTTACTCCCCAGGGATCTTTAGAGTGTGATTCTTGGTCCCACTCGTGTCCGTTTGCTCCTGTTCTTGCCGCCGACAGATAGACCCCGGGACGCGGGCGGTTAGATTGTAGCTTTCAGAATACGCTTGTATGGTGAAGATTCGAGGCAAGAAAAGGATAAGAGACCTGCTCGAAAGGGGGGTGGACGAGGGTGTATTTCCGGGCGCCGTACTCCTTTGCGCCAGGGGCGAGGAGGTTGCCATGGCGGAGGCGGTTGGCAACCTTTCAATAGTTCCAAGATACGTCCCCATGAAAAAAGATACCATCTTTGACCTTGCCTCACTGACAAAGCCTCTGGCCACGACGCTTGCCGTGATGAAACTGTTTGATTCGGGTAAGATCGACCTCGATCATCACCTGGACGACCTGATTGAAGGCCCCTTGCCTGAGGACAAGAGGGATATAAGTCCAAGGTTATTGCTGAATCACTCTGCTGGCTTCTCGGACTGGAAACCATTCTTCAGGGACCTGGTTTCACACCCACCGGGTGAAAGGAAGCAGATCTTGAGAAGGTGGATCATGTCAGAACCCCTTGCATGCGAGCCGGGCGAAAAATGCCTTTACAGTGACCTGGGGTTCATGGTCCTGGAATGGATCGTGGAAGAAGCCACGGGGATTGAAATGGCAAGATTTGTTGAGGAGAACATCTACCAGGCATTGAGGCTTGAACGAACCTTTCTTGCCTCGGAAGACCACCTGGAATCCCTCGGAAGGGACGAGTTTGCTGCTACCGAGAAGTGCCCCTGGCGCAACAGGGTAATCCAGGGGGAGGTGCATGATGAGAATGCCTATGCTTTGGGGGGTTATTCCGGTCATGCAGGATTATTCGGCACAGCCGAAGAGGTACACAGAATTGCCAGTATGCTTCGAGGCCATTACCTGGGGAGAAGCCAGGACCATTTCAAAACGGAAACCGTGAAGGAATTCTTCAGGCGGCAGGATATGGTTGCCTGGTCAACCTGGGCCCTTGGATGGGACACGCCCTCTTTGGACGGTTCCAGTTCAGGAAGATACTTCTCGGAGAAAAGTGTCGGCCATTTGGGGTATACAGGCACCTCATTATGGATGGATTTGCAAAAGGATGCCATTGTAATTCTGTTGACAAACAGGGTCCACCCGGCACGTGATAATGAAAAGATCAGGGAATTCAGACCACTTCTCCATGACACGGTAATGGAGATTTTGGGGCTGGATGGTTGATGCGCACAAGAGGTAATGAAGTATGAGCAAGGACAGATTCGAGGTACCATGCTGATTCATTTCTGATACAAGGGAGGTATTCATGGGAGAAATAAAGAGCACCCTTGAGATAATAATGGAAAAGACCAGGGGCCTCACCATGTCCCAGGAGGACAAGGAGGCCTA
The DNA here is from genome assembly GCA_019308525.1 of Deltaproteobacteria bacterium. The sequence continues at coordinate 6,194 of JAFDIC010000017.1, read as the reverse complement.
CAAGGTGCAGGAAGCATCCAGGAAGATCAAGGGCCTCGTGCAGAAGTATGTTGACGGAGCCATTGACCTGGAAGCGGTCAAGATCGAGGTAGCCGCGCTTGAGAAGGATTCTGTGAGCCGGGCCAAAAGGATGGTGCTGGATGAGATCATGTCGAGAATTGACATGGAAAAAGACAGTGAGCCCCTTCTCGGGCTCCTGGAAGAGGCAGCGGGGCTTGACATCCGGCCAGTGCGAGAGGTGTTGGAAGAGAACCGGAGGTCTCTCGAGGCCGAAAGAGCCTCCTTTGAAGAAGCCATGCTCGAAAGGCTGAAGGAGAAAGGGATTTCAGGAACCGCAGTGATTCCGAATATCAATGCGGATTCAGAGTGGATCGACAAGGTGACCGAAGCAAAGGAGGATCTGAGGAAGAGACTGGAATCCTGTGCCCGCAGTCAGCTTAACTCTTTGAATCAATATTGGGAGGACTGCTGCTAGATATTGATGACCTTGTCTGCCAACTGCATTGCGGTTACTATGTCCAGCATGTTCGTGGTCTCGCCCACCCGTTTCTTGTCCAGGAGCCGGAAGTGATCAAGACAGGTCCCGCAAATGCTCTCCCTCTAATGCCTGCTTCTCCACAAAGCGGCGAGCGCCTAATTCAGAATGACTTTTTCCTCTGGTCCAGGGACCACCTTTCCGACCAGGGCCGCATCTGCCACGCCCTTTTTCTTCAATTCTTGCAACAACAGTTCTCCACTTTGCCTTTCAACAGAGATCAGGAGGCCGCCTGATGTCTGGGGATCGTAAAAGAGATCACGGATCGGGCCTTCCATTGTTTCGGGGAGACAGACCCCTGGTTCGAAAAACTTTCGGTTGTTACGCGCGCCGCCGGGAACGAATCCTGTTCGCGCATATTCTATGGCTTCCGGGATGAGGGGCACGCTTTTCCAGTTGATGCGGATGCTGCACCCCGAGCCGGATACCATCTCAAAAAGATGGCCCAGGAAACCAAAGCCCGTGATGTCCGTGCAGGCGTGAACAGGAAAAGCAAGCATCACTTCTGCGGCATCACGGTTAAGGGTAGCCATGAGCCTTGTGACCTTCTCAACTATCTCACCGGAGGCGACCCCGGCCTTGATAGCAGTGTTGACTATGCCGGTGCCCAGGGGTTTGGTGAGAATGAGGTGATCTCCCGGCCTCAGGTCCTTTTTCGTCAGAACACGATCAGGGTGGACGAACCCGGTAACGGAGAGACCGTATTTGATCTCGTTGTCCTGGATGCTGTGTCCGCCGACGAGCACTACGCCGGCTTCTTTCATCTTGACAATCCCACCTTCGATGATACGTCGAAGGATGGAAAGGTCCATCTTGGAGGATGGGAAAGCGACGAGATTCATTGCGGTCTTAGGCTCTCCGCCCATGGCATAGACATCACTCAGGGCATTTGCTGCGGCGATTTGCCCGAACCAGTAAGGATCATCGACTATAGGCGTGAAAAAGTCGACCGTCTGGATCAGCGCCAGATCATCTGATACGCGATATACGCCGGCGTCGTCAGCTCGATCCAGCCCCACGATCAAGTTTTCGTCCCCCGGAAAATCCAATCCGCAAAGAGCATTGTCCAGGTCCCCTGGAGCCAGCTTGGAGGCTCACCCGGCACCTTGTACGGTTTGGGTCAAGCGTGGAGTATTGAAGTCCATCAAGGTATTGCTCCCTGGATACTTGATAACACTAAAATATATACATATTATCGATTTGTCAAATAGGAAATACCTATAGAATTTGTCGATTCAAAAGGAATTACCGATGAGCCTGTCACCCTGAAATGGCGAGAGGGGTTTAGCGGGTAAAGAGGGGCTCACAGGGTGGTTCCGGATAGGCGGATGAATCGAACCAGGGCCTTCACCATGAGGGCCTGTTAGAGGGGTAAGAATTCAAGGTGGACCGCTCCGAGAGTCCGGAAACATGGTTACCTTGTTTCGCAGGGGGTGGTGACACCATTGCCCACTGGAAAGTCAGGAACATCCGGGAGTGGGAACAGGACGCATAGATTGTTCAGCTGAGGTCATGCTCCTTTGCCCACTCGATGACATCAATTGGGGACCTGAGAATTTTCACGCCCGCCTCCCTTAATGCAGCGCACTTGGCTTCCACAGTGCCGGCAGAGCCCCTGATGATGGCGCCTGCATGCCCCATTTGTTTTCCCTGCGGGGAGTATCGCCCGGCAATATACGCTGCCACAGGTTTTGTCATATGCTCAGCAATGTATTCTGCGGCCTTCTCCTCCTGGATTCCTCCCACTTCACCGACGATGATCACCGCATCCGTATCCACATCGTTCTCGAACAGGTCAAGAATATCTGGCAGGTTTGTAAGTATCACGGGGTCGGCACCCATGCCCACTACCGCACTTTGGCCCATGTTTTTTTCTGAGAGGATTCCTGCGAACTCATAGGAAAGGGTCCCACTGCGGGAAACTATGCCCACACGGCCCGGGGAGAACAGTGACCCTGGCATGATTCCCATCTTGCCTTTCCCCGGGACAAGGATCCCAGGTGTGGTCGGCCCGAGTGCGAACACGTTGTTTTCGGCGGCAAAGGACCTCATTTTCATTACATCATGCACAGGTATGTGTTCAGGCACAACCACAATCAAAGTTACACCGGCATCCACGGTTTCATAAAAGGCGTCCAACACGAAGGGTGCCGGGACGAAGAAAACGGAGGCCGTTGCGCCGGTGGCATCTGCTGCCTCCTGAACGCTGTCAAAGACCGGAAGCCCCTCTACGGTGGAGCCTCCCTTGCCGGGCGTGACCCCCCCCACGACATTTGTCCCGTACTCCAACATCCAATGTGTTTGAACACTCCCTATCCTTCCGGTAATGCCCTGAACAATAACCCTTGTGCTATCATCAATCAGAATGCCCATTTTTCAACCTCGTTTGGATGTCCCTTTTTCCTTTCCATTAAGGATTTCAAACAATCGTCCTACCGCTACCTCTGTCGGCGCTTCGGTTACTACATGAACCCCCCCGGCACGGAGAATCTCCCAGGTCTCTTCCTGGTGGTTTCCCAGTGCCTTGGCAATTACGGGAAGGGTGACACTGTGTTCCCTTATGTACTTCACAATACCCTTCGCGCCCTCGTGAATGGGATTTATCCCTCCATATATGTTGATGAATATGGCCCGCAGGCCGGATTTCATCATAACGAGCTCCATACATTTGTAGAGGAGTTCCTCGGTAATTCCCCCGCCGGTTTCCAGAAAGTTGGCGGGCCGAAGGCGCTGACCTATGATGTCCATGGAGGCCATACCGAGGCCTGCCCCCGAGGAGATGATGCCGATATCTCCATCCAGGTCCACGTAAGTGACGCCGATTTCCCTCCCCTTTCTCTCCAGGGGGTTTTCGATCCTCTCCAGATGCTGGGGGAGTGGAGCCTTGATACGGTAAAGGGCCGAATTATCTATTTCTATGACCGCGTCAACAGCCAGGAGTCCCTGGTTGGGGAGGACCACCAGGGGATTGATCTCTGCCGTGATAGCTTCGAGCTGCGTGAACACCCTGTAGAGCCTTACCAGGATATCGGCGCAGGAAATGAGCAGGCGTCCGGATAGGCCGAGGTTCCGCATCAGCGTCCTTGCCTGATAGGGATAGAAGCCAAATTCAGGATTGATGTGAAATGTTGTGAGGTTTCCCGAGGATTTCCTCGCAGTTTTCTCTATGTGGACACCTCCCTCCGTACTTGCGACTACAATGGGTTTGCCGGTGTATCCATCCACGGTTACGCCCATGTAAAGCTCGGCGGATATGTCCGCCATCTCGCTGACCAGTATCTTGCGGACGGGAAGCCCTTTGATCTCTGAATTGAGCATGGCCGAACATAACTGTTCCAGTTCATCGGGACCGGAGGCAGTTTTTATACCGCCTGCAAGACCACGACCGCCCGCCAGCACCTGGGCCTTCAGAATGACGGGATAACCGAGTTCTCCCGCCAGGCGAATGGCCTCTTCAGTGGTTTCCGCAACTCCACGCCTGGGCACGGGAATACCCGTCTTTTCGAAAAAATCTGCCGCCTCGTATTCATACAATCTCATAGTACGTTCATCCTCTCAGGTTTTTTCAGCATTGGCCCATCGATAAGGTATGTAATCATGGCCCCTATGGTGGATGTCCATTAAAGATGGGCCTCGCAAAAAATCCAATTCCCCGCAAGGCGGGATCTAGGGACCTGCGTTGCACTTCATCGCCATGTGATTGCGGGATACCCTAACTATACCCCGTCACGCGATATTCTCGCCCTCCCGCAAGGGGGATTTCGCGAGCTCAACTTGAAGACCTGCTTGAAGCTTTTTACTTTGCCATCCCAATTTTGACTTTTTACGAGCTCGTCATAAAAGAACTTGACAAATATTGCAGAATGTAATTAATAAATCAATCAAAAAATTGGTTGAAAAGAAAATTATCTTGAGGCAAGAATTGCGGAAGCATTCCCAGAGAGCGGCCCTCGAGGAGCAGCGGGATCACGCCTTGATAGCATACAAAGGCCTGAGGAGGATGCTTTATCAAAAGGAGCTGGTGCCCGGGCAAAAGATAGTCTGTGGGGAGATTGCAGAGCGCCTGAAGATGAGCCCCACGCCGATTATCCAGGCTCTCAAATGGTTGGAAATTCAGGGTCTTGTACGCCATAAGCCCAACCGGGGGTATTTCCTGGAGCCTATCAGCATCAAGGAGCTGGAGGAAATCTATGAACTCAGAGAGTTACTTGAACCTTCTCTGATTCCCCGGACAGTTAAGAGGATCGACCAGGAAGGGAAGAAAAGGTTAAAGAAAGCCCTCGAAGAGCATTTCTCCGCCGTGCGGGAGTTTTACCTCAAGGAGAGACTCTTCAAGAACATGGAATTTCACCTGACACTTGCGTCTCTTTCCGGAAACGAAACCCAGGTCCGGCTCTTGAGGCACATCTTTGATCTCCTGTTCTTGAAGTACGGCGGCAACCTGCCCTACGGCTCGTCTCTGGAGTCGACGGACAATGAGCACCGGGCTATCTACGAAGGGGTAGTGTCTGGCGACAGCAAGGGTGCCCAGAGGGTCTTGAAGAACCACATAAGAAACATCAAGAAGCAGGTGCTCGGGATTTTCAGGAAAATGATGGAAGAAAGGGAAGTCCCCATGCCGTAAGTCTCCACACCCTGGCTGCAAATTGCCGGCGGGAACATTATTCCCCTCTCCAGGAAGAGGAGACGGGAAAAGCTAACTCACAAGTCTAACGAGGAGGATATAACTAGAATGGGATTGAAGACAAAGAAAGAGTATATTGAATCATTAAGGCAAATGAAACCCACCGCATTCATGTTCGGCGAAAGGATCACCAATATCGTCGACAACCCCAGGCTTCGAGCGGGAATAGAGGCCACCGCTGCTACTTACGAGATAGCGGAGATGGATGAATATCGGGATCTCGTTGTAACTCAGAGCCCCTTGATAAATGAACCGGTCAACAGGTTTACTTTGCCGCCCGGGTCGATCGAGGACCTAGTGGCAAGAGTGAAAGTAAACAGGGCACTGGCCAATCGGGTAGGGACTTGCCATCAACGGTGTACTGGCCTGGATTGTCTATCGACACTTGCCATATGTACCTATGATGTTGATCGGAAGCACGGGACCAATTATTACGAAAACTTCGTGAATTTCTTGAAATACGTCCAGAAGAACGACCTGACCGGCAATGCCGGTGTAACCGACGTAAAGGGAGATCGCTCAAGAGGCCCTAAAGATCAGGAAGACGGGGATATGTATCTGAGGGTCGTGGAAAAACGGGACGACGGAATTGTGGTGAGGGGCGCCAAGGCCCACCAGACCGGTTCTTTGTCTTGCCACGAAATAATTGTCATTCCTACCAGGGCCTTGAGGAAGGGAGACGAAGACTATGCAGTCTCTTTTGCCATTCCAGCGGATGCGCCGGGCTTGATTCACGTGGTGGGCCGTTCGACGCTCGATATGAGAGAGCTGGAAGGATGCGATATCGGAAATGTTCGTTATTCAAAGTATTGCCCCACCTTGATCTTCAATGATGTGTTCGTCCCATGGGAAAGGGTGTTCCTGTGCGGTGAAGTTGAGTTTGCCGTGGATTACGTGGTCAAGTTTTCTTCGTTCCACAGGCAGAGCCACGGGGGATGCAAATCAGGGAAGATCGATTGCATGATCGGCACTGCA
>JAFDIC010000300.1 GCA_019308525.1 Deltaproteobacteria bacterium | reverse complement strand
CATTTCTCCAACCTGTACTACACCAAGCCCCAGGTTGAGCTAGCACGGTTGCTTGTGGAAAACTCTTTCGGGGACCGGGTGTTTTTCTGCAACAGCGGGGCCGAGGCCAATGAGGCGGCCATAAAGCTTGCAAGACGCCATGCGCTCCAGACACATGGGCCTGGAAGGCACAATATAGTCTCCATGAAGGACTCTTTCCACGGTAGAACCATGGCCACCCTCTCGGCGACGGGACAGGAAAAGATACGTACTGGTTATGATCCCCTGCTGGAGGGGTTCAGGTTCGTGCCCTTCAACGATCTCCGGGGCCTGGAGAACGCGATAGATGACTCCGTATGCGCGGTCATGCTCGAACCCATACAGGGAGAAGGCGGTGTGGTCTGTCCCATTGAGGGGTATCTCGAAGGGGTCAGGAGACTGTGTACGGAGCGAGGGCTGTTGCTTATTTTGGACGAGATACAGGTCGGCGTGGGGCGTACAGGACGCCTGTTCGCTTACCAGCACTACGGGATATCCCCCGATATCATGACCCTCGCAAAGGCCTTGGGCAACGGCCTCCCCATAGGTGCCATGATTGCAAGGGAGGAACTTAGCGAGGCCTTTGGAGCGGGAAGTCATGCCAGTACCTTCGGGGGGACACCCCTGGTAACGGCCGTGGCGTCTGCCGTGTTGAGGAGTATCATCGAGGATGGGTGGCTGGATAATTGTTGCGAAATGGGAGCCTATCTAAAGGGGGAACTCTTCAAACTCAAGGAGAGGTATTCGTTCATCAAGGGTGTAAGGGGCCTGGGCCTTATCCTGGGAGTAGAGCTGGACAGGCCCGGAAGACCTATCGTGGATTTTTGCATGGAAAAGGGCTTCTTGATCAACTGCACACAGGACAGGGTCCTCCGGTTTATCCCGCCGCTCATAGTGGGCAAGGAGGAGATCAATGCCCTCGTTCACACCCTTGACACAGCCTTTGCGGAAGTAGAATAGGTTGTTCCCCGTTTCTTGGATCTACGCCATGGCAGCAGAACGCAAAGAAAGGACAAGTAAGACCTGGGGCGGGCGCTTCAGGCAGGGGACGGAAAGGATAGTAGAAGAGTTCACCGCCTCGATAGGATTCGACCACCGCCTGTATCCACAAGATATAATGGGCAGCATCTCCCACTGCCGGATGCTGGCAAGGCAGGGGATAATAAAAGCAGAGGAGGCATCGCTGATCATTAGAGCCCTTGAAGAGATAAAGGGAGAGATGGACAAGGGGACGTTCACCTTCCAGGAATCCATGGAGGATATTCATACTGCCCTGGAAAAGGCCCTTTTGGAAAAAATCGGCCCGGTGGCAGAGAAGCTCCATACAGGCAGGAGCCGCAACGACCAGGTATCTCTGGACACCAGGTTGTATCTGAGGGAAGAAATTGGAAAGATAGACGACTTGATAAGGGGATTGCAAAGAGTCATCATCACGCAGGCCGAGGAAAACCTCGATCTGGTCATGCCGGGATACACCCACCTTCAGCGGGCTCAGCCCGTCCTTCTTTCTCATCACCTCCTGGCCTATTACGAGATGATGAAAAGGGATAGGATGCGGTACAGGGAGGCCCTTGCCAGGGTTAACATATCTCCCCTGGGCAGCGCGGCCCTGGCAGGTTCTACCTTTGATCTCGACCGGGAAATGGTTGCAAGGGAGCTTGGCTTTGACCGGATTTCTGAAAACAGCATGGACGCGGTGAGCGACCGGGATTTTGCGCTGGACTTTCTTTTCGCGTCTTCTGTTCTCATGATGCACCTGAGCAGGTTGAGCGAAGAAATGGTAATTTGGGCGACCCAGGAATTTGACTTTGTCCGCCTGCCTGATTCCCTGTGCACGGGCAGCAGTATCATGCCGCAAAAGAAAAACCCCGACCTCCCGGAGCTTGTAAGGGCGAAGGCAGGCAGGGTCTTCGGCCATGTGGTTGCGCTTTTGACTGTCATGAAGGGGCTTCCATTGACCTATAACAAGGACATGCAAGAGGACAAGGAGGCCCTTTTCGACACGGTTGAAACGGTCGGACAATGCCTTTCGGTGATGACCGTGTTCCTTGGTAAGGTTTCGTTCAACAGGGAGAAAATGAAGGAAGCGGTCCGGGAGGGCCACCTGGTGGCAACGGATCTGGCGGAGTACCTGGTAAACAAGGGATTGAGCTTTAGGGAGGCCCACCAGATCGTAGGCAGGATGGTCCTGCACGCCATTGACAGGGGAAAGGAGTTGAGCCAACTTGGCCTTGAGGAGATGAAAGCTTTTACGCCCCATGTGCAGGATGATGTAGTAGATTGGCTGGATCCAGTAAAGAGCGTGGAGAGGCGAAATCTAATAGGGGGCACGGGGCCCAATGCGGTGAGAGAGAGTCTCAAGAAGGCAAAGGAGGAGATCGGTCCTTGTGGAACAAATGGACATTGAGACTCCCCTTTTTGGTATTATTATCCCTTGGAATCCAGTCTTGCGGGAAAAAGGCCCCGCCCTTCCTGCCTCCAAGTGAGCCCTTGACGGCAAGGGTGATCGACCTCAAAGGTGAGTGGCTAGGAGATGACATCGTCTTGAAAGGAGTTATCCGGGAAGGGGAAAGAGATGCCAAGGGAAAGGCCTTTATGGGCCTCAGGGTCTACTACGCAGAATATCCCCGGGGTTCACTCCCCTGTGAGGGGTGTCCGTTGAAACTCGATGCGTACCAGGATTTTGGGAGAGAAGCGCTGGGCGACAGGGGGGTCGAATGCCGGCTCAAGGGCAAGGAGAAGGATAGGGTATACTACTTCAAGGTACACCTTGTGGGAGACAAAGGGCTCATGGGCCCACCTTCCAATATAGCCAAGGTGGCGTACCCTTTTGGCGAGGAATAGTCGGACTGTGCATCATTTCATTTACAGACATGAAGATCTCTATTGTGAAGAGATCCCGATTCGGAGGATAGCGGAAGAGGTGGGCACGCCCTTCTACTTGTATTCCCATGCCACCCTGGTAAAGCATTTCAGGGCATTTGACGGGGCATTCCGCGACATCAAACACCTCACCTGTTTCTCAATGAAGTCCAACTCCAACCTGGCCATAGTGAGGCTTTTTGCCAGTGAGGGCGGTGGTGTGGACATCGTTTCGGGCGGAGAGCTGTTTCGAGCCCTCAGGGCTGGCGTGGTGCCTGACAAAATCGTTTTCTCCGGTGTGGGCAAGAGGATTGAGGACCTGGAATTTGCCCTCAACTCCGAGATTCTCATGTTCAACGCGGAGTCGGAGCAGGAAATTGATCTACTCAACGATCTGGCCGGCAGACTTGGTAGACAAGCGCCGGTCTCTATCAGGGTCAACCCGGACATAGATCCTAAGACCCATCCTTACATCTCCACGGGTCTGAGGGAGAACAAGTTCGGCATTGACATAAACAGGGCTCTGGAGGAATACACAAGGGCGGCAGGGCTTCCTCACCTGAGGGTGAGCGGCGTTTCTTGTCACATAGGTTCCCAGCTCACCCAAATAAGCCCCTTTGTGGAGGCCATGAAAAGGCTGGTGGAACTTGTGGAAAGGCTCCAGGAGGCGGGTATTGACATAAGGTATCTGGATCTGGGAGGAGGCCTGGGTATCACTTACGACAGGGAAGAACCACCTCATCCTGAAGAGTATGGCAGGGCCATAAAGGAGCGACTGAATACAGGGGATTTGACCCTTATCCTGGAGCCGGGGCGTGTCATTGCAGGGAATGCGGGAATCCTGATCACCAGGGTGCTGTATACCAAGTCCACGAGCGAGGACAAGAGGTTCATCATAGTGGACGCGGCCATGAATGACCTGATGCGGCCTAGTCTCTACGGTGCCTATCACGGTATTCAGCCCGTCGCGCTCGGAAACAGGGGGAAGGTAAGGGCCGATGTTGTCGGGCCCATATGTGAGTCGGGAGATTTCTTCGCCAAAGACAGGGAATTGGATTCCTTCGAGCCAGGGGATCTGATGGCGATTATGAGTGCGGGGGCCTATGGCTTCAGCATGTCCTCCAACTATAACTCCAGGCCCAGGGTGGCGGAGGTGATGGTAAGGGGAAAAGATTATTTCATTATCCGGGCCAGGGAGACTTACGAGGACCTTGTCAAGGGAGAGGTGATCCCGGAGTTCCTGTTGTAAGAGCGGCTGCCTTTGTGAGTTGCCCCCCGGGGTTTTGGCGTGCGAAACAAACAGGCTTGTTTGGTTGAAACCATGAAGAAAATAGATTTCTGGAAGATGCATGGGAGCGGCAATGATTTCATCCTGATAGACAACAGGGGTGGAATCGTCTCGGAGGATGAAATGGGTCCATTGGCAGAGAAGCTGTGCAGGAGGAGGGAATCGGTTGGTGCCGATGGACTCATATTTGTTTTGAACTCTGACAGCTATGATTTTGCGTGGCGCTACTTGAACGCGGATGGCGGGGAGGTAGAGATGTGCGGTAACGGGGGACGGTGCGTGTCCCGTTTCGCCTACTTGAAAGGTATCGCGGGAGCGAAGATGACCTTTGATACCCTTGCAGGTCCGGTGTTTGCAGAGGTAAAGGGCCGAATGGTAAAGGTCCTGATGCCGGAACCCTCCGATCTCAGGCTGGATATTGGTCTTCCGCGTCAAAAGGGATGGCTCGAAGTGGATTTCATAAATACCGGGGTTCCCCACGTGGTGGTCCAGGTGGAAGATCTTTCAGGACACCCCGTTTTTGAGCACGGACGCGCAATAAGATATCACGAGATGTTCTCGCCATCGGGGACCAATGCCAACTTCATGAAGGTGATAGGCCGGGACCTGATCGAGAACAGGACCTATGAGAGGGGTGTTGAGGATGAGACACTCGCCTGTGGTACGGGTGCAATAGCAGCGACTCTCGTATCCGCAGCGAGGGGAAAGGTGGGTTCCCCCACGCGGGTCAGGACCAGGGGAGGAGAGGAGCTGAAGGTACACTTTCTGAGGGAAGGCAAGGGGTTCAGGGAAGTGTACCTTGAGGGCGGCACATCAATCGTCTACGAGGCTCAACTGCACGAGGAGGCGCTTGATTAACAACGGCTCCCCTCTCCTATGAGGTGCCGATATAAGTTAGGGACCAGGGATGGAGAATCAATCCCTTTAGCGCAAATTGGCTTCAAGTGAATATGAATAGTCTAAAAACCAGCAAGGAGGTTATGATGTTTACGGGATCCATGGTAGCACTGGTCACGCCTTTCAAAGATGGAAAAGTAGACGAGGAAGGCTACA
>JAFDIC010000299.1 GCA_019308525.1 Deltaproteobacteria bacterium | reverse complement strand
CTTAAGGTCACCCAGCTCAAGGGGACCGAACCCGATCCTGAGCAGATGAATTACCCTGTGTCCCACCTTCCCGAGCATTCTCCTTATCAGCCGGTTTTTGCCGGCGGTCACGGTCATTCTAACCACGCTTTGTCTATGGTCCCTTTGAAGAAGGGTAACCTTGGCCCGGCCGCTGAAACCGTCCTCCAGGTAAAGCCCCTTTTCAAGGGACTCCAAAGCACGGTCCGAAATCTGCCCCTCCACTGTGACCTTGTACGTCCTCGGGACACGATAACGAGGATGGGTAAGTCGATGGGCAAATTCGCCATCATCCGTAAGGAGCAACAGCCCAAGGCTGTCAAAGTCGAGACGACCAACAGGGTAAATCCTCTTCTCAACGCCCTGCAAGAGATCCGTCACCACCGGTCTACCCTCTGGATCCTTCAGGGAGCAAATGTAGCCGAATGGCTTGTTCAACATCAGATAGACACGACTTGAGGGACCGGGAATCTCCCTGTCGTCTACCTTGATTCTGTCCTTGCCCCAGAAGGCGCGGACACCCGGGCTCCTCACAACCTGCTCATTCAACTTGACGCGTCCCTGAAGGATCCATTCATCGGCCTTGCGACGTGAGCAGATGCCGGAGAGTGAAAGGATCCTGTTAATCCGCAAGGCCCTGGCCTGTTCCGACCTCGGGTCCCCCTTTTTCTTCCTGCGCCCCGACCGCCTTTTTTTGGGTTTTTCCCTCGGGTTCATGATCCTCGGTACCCAAGGACCTTATTTCCTTCAGCTTGGGTAAAGAGTCGATATCCTTGAGGTCGAACACCTCAAGAAACTTCTTGGTGGTACCATATATGAGGGGCCTGCCAGGCAGATTCTTGCGCCCCATGATCCTTATGAGATCCTTCTCCAGGAGGGTCCTTAGTATACCCCCCACGTCCACACCGCGCAATCTCTCAATTTCCTGCCTCATTATGGGTTGTTTGTAGGCAATAATGGCAAGGGTCTCCATGGCCGCACGGGAGAGCCTGTTGGGCGAAGATTGGAGCATCTTTAGGACATAGGGACCGTATTCCGAGCGGCTCTTGAACTGGTAACCGTTTGCTATTTCCTTTAGAGAAAAACTGCGACCCATGGCCTCGTATTCATATTTCAGTGCCCTCAGGGCGCTCCGTATTTTCGAAGGATTCGCCTCAGGCAGAGCGGAGCGAATGTCCTTCACTGTCAAGGGCTTGTCGGAGGCAAAAAGCAATGCTTCAATGATCAGCTTAAGTGATTTGGCCATATTCAGCCCTCTCTTTTCTACCCGAAAAGTCCTTCAAGATGGATGTCTCCGTTTAGTTCCTTCTGGTATACCCTTACCAAGCCGGTGTGCACCAATTCCAACAATGCAAGGAAGGTTACTATGAATTCGGAAATACTCCTGTCATTGTCAAATAGATTGCTGAAAACCACTGTTTTCTCTTCTCTTAGACGATCAAGAATATGTTCCATCTTGTTCTTGATGGACCACTTCTCTGGTTCTATTCTCATGGTTTCGCCGGGTACATTTCTTTCAATTATCTGGCGAAAGGCATCAATAAGTTGAAACAGGTTGACCTCGATGATTTCCTCTTCTGCCTGGAGATCATTCTTGAAGTCGGCCGCACGACCCCTCGTGAAGACATCCCGATAGAGCACCTCACGCTCCGAAAGCTCTCCCGCTATCTCCTTGAGCTGGAGATACTCGAGGAGTGGACCCACAATCTCATCCCTGGGATCCTCCTCCCCATCCTCCTCCGCCCCGGGGAGAAGCATTCTTGATTTTATGTGCATCAGGGTCGATGCCATTACGAAAAATTCGCCCGCCAGGTTGATGTTGAGCCCCTTCATGAAGTCCAGGTATTCAAGGTACTGATCTGTAATAATGGAGATGGGAATGTCGAAGATATCCACCTCATTCTTGCGAATCAGATGGACCAGGAGATCAAGAGGCCCTTCGAAGACCTCCAGCTTCACTTCATAGTCGGTGTTGATATTTGCTTCGTCCATGGTTCTAGCCGTGCAAGTATTTCGCGAAACGCTTCTTGACGAATTCCTCTTCATCTTTCTTGGTGCTGACAAGGTTCTCCAGCCTGGCTTCCAAGAGTGAGCCGAATATCTCCTTATAAATTATCCCGGGCTTGAAGCCAAGCCTCTTTAAATCTTTGCCGGTCAATTGAACCCTCACCCCCTTCATTCTGGTGAAGTAATTGGAGATCAACCGTTTTACCTTTTCACTGCTCGTCCTTGCCATGAGATAGAGTAAAGTTTCTGTATCATACTGGGACAGCAAGGTATAAATCTGATAGTTTTTTCCACTGTCCAATTTGTACAATTTGTCCAACACGTTTTTCATTTCCAGTCTCTGGCAGATCAGTCTCTTGCTTTCAGTATCCGTCATCTGCAAGCGATCCGCAAGGGCTTGCAACGCCTTCGGGTCGAGGGCCCATGTGAGGCCATGCCAATATACCTTCCAGGGTTCAAAGGGTTCTTCAATATAAAGAAGTCTGTACCAGGAGATCACGGCCTTGATCTCATCCAGCAATTTGCTCAAGTTGTTCGTAAGTTCTATCTCCGGTGAGATGAATTGCAACAGATCAAATTCAGCCATGCGTTCAATCGCCCTCTTGGGATCCTCCTCCATCAACAGGAGCTTCAGTTCCAGGAAAAGCCGCCGGCCGGATAGTTCCTTAAAGGTTTCCAGGGCAACCGCATTCTTGATGAGTGCCTCTGTCAACCTCCCGATCTTGAACCCGAAACGTTGCTCGAATCGTATGGCCCTCAGAACCCGCGTGGGGTCCTCTACAAAGCTGAGATTGTGCAGCACCCTTATGACCTTTTCTTTGATGTCCCTCTGCCCTCCGAAGTAATCCACCAGGGTACCGTAATCCCTCTTGTTGAGTTTTACTGCCAGGGTATTGATGGTGAAATCTCGTCTCATGAGGTCCATTTTCAGAGAGCTGGTCTCTACTATGGGTAGTGCAGCAGGAGACTCGTAGTACTCCATTCGGGCGGTTGCGACATCTATCTTGAAGCCGTCGGGAAAAATGATTATAGCAGTCCCGAACTTCTTGTGACTTCTGATCTTTACGTCGTGTAGCTTGGCGAACTCCCTGGCGAATTTGATTCCATCTCCCTCGATCACTATGTCGATGTCTAGATTCTCCCTCTTGAGAAACACGTCTCTTACGAGGCCGCCTACCAGGTATGCTCCGTATCCGAGCATATCGGCGACGTTGCCAAGTTCTTTGAGGAGTTGGATAACCCTCCTTGGCAAGCGCTCTTTCAGCAGTGCGGCCATGTTTCTTGTCCTGATAGCATGGGGCGTATCTCGCAATTCATAGAGAAAGGCGGGGACCGACGTCTCTCCCACCAGGATGTTCAGCAGGTCTGTTCTCGTGATCACGCCGACTACCTTTGTGCCCGCCACTACGGGCAGGATCCTCAACTTGTTCCTGATAATAAGGTCTTGGACCTCCTTGAGCGGGGTCTCAGGGTCAACGGTGGAAAAATCAATGTTCATATAGTCTCTCACCTTCACCTGGTCCAGATGAAAGAACACCGCTTTTTCCACAACTTGCCTCGTAACATAACCCGTAAGGTTTTCTCTATCATCCAGCACGAGGAGGACGTTAATGTTGTACTTTGTCATCAGCGTGGCCGCTTCCTTCACCGTGGCGTCCGGAGAAATATGAAGCACGGGCGAAGACATCATGTCCTTGGCCTTTTTCTGTGGATTGATCCGTTTCGCGAGAAGCCCTTTGAGCGCTCTTTCGGCCTGGGCCAGAGTCTTGTTTTTTATCGTTGCAGAGGCTGCCTGGGGGTGCCCACCTCCGCCAAAAGAGACGGCTATCTCCGCAGCATTGATTTCCTTTACGCGGCTCCGGGCAACCAGGTAGATCTTGTCTTCCATCTGGGCAAGGGCGAATATGGCATTGAGGTTTTCCATTTCCATGAATTTGTGCACAAGCACAGCGAAATCTCCCACATACACATCACTGACGACCTTTGAAATGACCACCTCTATTCCATCAATCACATGGGTCGTGGCCGACCTGGTAAGGTCATTCAGGAGCCAAACCTGCTCTGCGGTCAGTTCACGGGTGAGCATGTCCGGCACGAGGGAATGATTCGCCCCCTGTTCTGAAAGCCAGGCAGCAGCCTGATGGTCATCGGGGCTCGTGGAGGAAAAAGTAAAGGATCCAGTGTCTTCATGTATGCCGAGTATCATGATAGTTGCTTCGTCTGGAGACACGGCGATCCCCTTTTCCCTGATTATTTTCGTCAAGATTGCAGTCGTGGAGCCTATTTTCTCGATAACCTCTTTCTGGCCGTGAATATCTTCTTCAGAGTCTGGATGATGATCATAGATGTGGATTTCCACGTCATCTCTATCGAGGATTTCAGCGAATTTTCCTATCCTGCTCCTCTGGCGCGTGTCCACGAGGACCAGTCGTTTTATTCCGTCAAAGTCCACGTTCTTGATCTTCGTGAAGTCAAAAACGTAGGAGGTGGATTGGAGAAAGAAATTTCGGAGGTTGCGTTCCTGGGAACCGGGAAACACGAGTTTCGCACCCGGATAGAGTTTCTTGGCCGCGATCATGGAAGCAAGCGCATCAAAGTCTGCGTTTACGTGAGTTGTAATTACTTCTTCCAGGCTCTTCTGGGATTGCGGATCGGCCCCTTTCTTGTTATTCACCCTTTTCATGAATTGATCATAGCACAGGGTTTCAAAATAAAAAAGCCGGTCAATGAAGCTGGCACCGGCTCATGGGGTTGGGGCGGGGTAGGGCACACTAAATTCCCCTGAGCTTTTCATCCTGTTCCTGTTTTTTCTTACATTCAATACAAAGGGTGGTCACGGGCCTCGCCTTCAGCCTTGCCTCGGAGATCTCTTCACCGCACTCCTCGCAAATACCATAACTCCCGTTTTCAATCCTTTCAAGGGCCTCCTTGATCTTTGCTATGAGCTTGCGTTCCCTGTCTCTTATTCTCAAGGTGAAGTTTCTGTTCGACTCCAGAGAGGCCCTGTCAGTAGGGTCAGGTAGGTTTTCCTTATGAAGCGTCATACCACTGACGGTCTTGTTGGCCTCCTTAAGGAGTTCTTCCAATCGCTCGTTCAGAAGTTTCTTGAAATATTCCTTTTTTTTCTTGGTCAACATAGCCGAAACTATCCTCTGGTTATTTTCTTATTCTTTGCCAAAAATGATTCCCCTTTTTCTTTTTCCCCTCGATCTCCGTCTTTCTGAATTCCTCCAAGAGTTCCCGTTGCCTGTGGGTCAACTTCT
>JAFDIC010000016.1 GCA_019308525.1 Deltaproteobacteria bacterium | reverse complement strand
ACCGCTATACTCTTTGTCCACGTGTCTTTGCCAATGGAGCCCTTTTCAGTATCAAAGAAAGGCCGTATGGGATATAAATACGGGGTCCTTTTTGCTTTTTCACCAATAGGTTTAAACACTCAGCATGGCGACCCCAATCGACCACTCCTTTAGGCAAAACGACAAGCTCACTTACCGCTATGGACTGCCTGTCTGCGCGTGTTCACCCACAGTCAGGCCAGTGGAATAGCGGTCAGGAGTTTCCCTCATATTGACGGACACAGGTTCTTTTCCCGTCCTTGCCGGCAGGTGGAAATGGTTGTCCAGGAGGGCCAGTGCATAGATCTTCCAGACTTCGTTTTTGCACAGTGCTTCAAGGCTAGTGAGGGAATCCTCCTGGTCGGTGTTGCTGCGAAATATCTTGATACCCTCTATCCCCCTTCCCATCACATGGTGGAGGACGCCGGGGGCATTCAGTCTTGGTTGTCTTGGCATGCAAACGATCTTACGATATCATATGCATCCCGTCAAGTTGCTTTGGCTGAGAAATCGTCTGCCGGTTCCCATTGCACGCCCTGGCTTGGCAGGAGCGCTGTTGGAAACCACGCTGCCTCAGCAAGAAAACGCATCAATTCACCATGTGCCATCTCCGGCGTTCCCCGGAGATTCGCCACTGGTATAAGCCCAAAGAGCGTTGCGTTCAGAATCCCTTCGCCTGCGATGTAGGCATCATGCACTCGGGCCGTCAGGCCGGGCGCCATCTTGATTTTGCCATTCCAGACAAACCCCTGGCGTTTCAATATCACTCGCTGGGTTGAAGTGAACGGCCTCCATTCTTCGCCCGTTTCGCTCATATTGAAAGTGCCGGCGTGTTCAATGGTCACGGCCAAGATCATCCGTTGGCCGTCAGGGAGTACCGCACGGAAGTAACGCTGCACCGGCACAGGCAATCCACTCAATTCCTTGGAGTCATATCTTGCAGGTTCAATGGGAACGCGCAATGCCTCCAACCTGGTGTGCAAGGATTTCGTGCCCGATTGCCACCGGCGAGAACCGTATGCCAAGGCAGCGGCGACTACTAGCGATAGTCCGAGAACTACGAATAGAATTATCTTCAACAACATAGCATAGAGAATCAGTGTCTTAGACCTGCACAACAACAGCAGAGTTATGGGGTCAAGCGTATTGTTGAATCCTGCTCATCTTTAGCAATAGTCAACCGTAGAATTGACCCCATAGATTATTGATCTCGCGAACCCGGTTGATTTGATCCAATTTGCGGCGAGCAACCGGCCAAATTGATTGAGGGCAGCATCTTCGAGCTGCTTGAGATGCGATACCATCAAAAATGTCCTCAGTACCCGCGGACTTAAAGGTTTTTATCCTGGGTCATACTATCATGGGATCCATTATGGCTGTCAAGTTGTTTGCAAATCATGCATAGCGCCCGAGATCACTTGCCCGCCAACAAAATCAGCGCCTCCAGTCGAACTGGTGGTGCTGATTCAGGATCTTATTATCGCTTCATGAAGCTCAAGAACTTCAAGAAGAGAAAGGTAGCGCATTATGCAAGCCGCTCATAAAGCGGAGATATGCGCCACCTCCAGCAGCAAGGATCTCTTGACGCAACTGCAATCAGAGGTTTGTGGCTGTTGCACGCACCATTCGTGGCGACTGGAGGTAGGCCCTGTAAAAGGATATCGCAACTGAAAGTTGCTCCTACAGAGAAATGCTCGCAACTGAAAGTTGCTCCTACAGAGAAATGCTCGCAGCTGAAAGTTGCTCCTACAGAGAAATGCTCGCAACTCGAAGTTGCTCCTACAGGGGAATATCACGGATGGAGGTCGGTTCCGCAAAATCGATTAGCCTCAAACGTGTCCGGCTCTGGGCCTCTCCGGGACTTGCCGCGCCCGAGTGACGACTACTCCTATAATGATTACGGAGTGATCAGTCTGACTGTAGGAAAACAGGTGCGATACCTGGATGCGTCTCGCGTGATCAATTCCATACCAAGCACGGCCGCCTGTGCTCCGATATAGAAATCAGGTAATGGCGTCCTCTTCATCCCTCTCCCCCTCCTATACTTTTGAAAGGCTTTTCCAGCCAGGAACAGGGCTTCTCTGGGAATTTCAAGCATCTGAAAACCACCTTTATCCAGCGCTGACTCCAGTTCCTCTATTCTTGTAAAACCAATTGAGACTTCGGCATACACAATCGAATTGATGTAAAGAACACTAGCTGTGCCATGTTCTGCCAGGGCTGATTCGGACCAGTCACCCCATTGGGGATCATCAATGAAGATGTCGAGGATCACATTAGAGTCGACGAGAAGGCCCTTCACATGTCTGCCCTCGTTAAGGCCATAATCTCATCTGTTGTCATCTTCACGGTCGCAACACCACGTAGTTTTTTGAATTTGCGAGTTACCCCTTTCCCCCCTTTTTTCTTCACAAGATATACCCTCCCCCCTTTTTCGACAAAATCGACTTCTGTTGCCGGGGTTATCCCCAGTTTTTCCCGAATGTGCTGGGGGATTGTGACCTGGCCTTTTGAAGTTACTCTCATCAGTCAACCTCCAGTACCTGGTATTACTGGTAATACTATTACCAACCGAGGATGATGTCAATTCCAATTTTGAACTGGCCAAAGGCCCACCTGCCCGGCAAAGATAACTTTCCAAGCCTCAAAGTGGGGCGCTTTTCGTAAACCCTCTTCACCATTCCAGGCACTTGCCAAAATCCTACCTCCCAGGGCTACGAGCCCGGGCAGCCGCCACCCCTGGACGCGCACGGGCTCCCCCCCGGCAAGATCCTCAGGCAACCCCCAGGCGGCACCTAGGGAATCGGAAACAGTCTCCCTTGGGTCGGGATATTCTTGTGTTTCCCGTTGTAACAGATCATGAGGTCCCACGGGAATCTCTTCCCCTTTACCCACTGGCCTGCCACCAAGGGCGTACGGGCATAATTCTTGTCATTATACTTGATGTGCCCTACCATGGTATCCAGGTCCGTGGCGGCAATCGCCCGGCGAAGTTTTTCCCTGTCGAGTGTTTGTGCCCTCTTGAGAACGTCATAGGCAATTTCATACCCTGCGTATTTGAAGCCGAGGGTCTGGGTCCATTGCTTTCCGCTTGCCTCTGACCAGTCGTCACAGAGCTTCTTGCAACTGTAGCCTGCTATCGATGACTTGAATGGGTGATAGGGGCTCCACCAGATTTCGGTTGACAGGCCCAGAGGCAAATCGAATCCAATTGCTTCCACGGCCTTTGGAAAGAGAGTCGCTCTTCCAATTGTGGCTATTTTCGGCTTGAAACCCATACGATGGCATTGTCGCCATGCTGTCGCAAAATCAGGCGGTATCATATTACCGAAAAGAATATCCACCTTCTCCTTTTTGAGTGTGTCTATCACAGAGCTAAAGTCCTGATTTCCCAGGGGGAACCTTCCAGGGTCGACAACTTTGTATCCCAGAGGAGGCAGCAGCTTGTGGGAGCCTTCAGCAAAAGAGATACCATCAGTGTCATTACCGGCAATTAGCCCAACGATCTTGTTTGTTTGGAGTTGTTCCCACATTCCCGTGTAGGCAGGGAAACCGTCTTCCACAACGAGCCAGAATGCATGAAATGCCCAGTGGTACGGGCCCCCGGTCAGCCACATCTCGATGGGATTGTCCAGGGAGATTGATGGAACCTTGTACCTTTCACACACGCTTGTAACAGGATTCACTGTAGCAGGTGTGTGGTAAACAAGCATCAAGTCAATCTTGTCATGAAGGATCAGCCTTGAGGCGACTTCTGCTGCCTTTGTGGGGTCACTTTGCGTATCCACGATTTTGACTTTGATAGGGACTTTCTTCCCGTATTCCTGTATGTAAACACCACCTTTTCTGTTGATTTCATCCAGCACCCTGTCATCCACCCACGGGGTGCCTTCCCCGAATGCAGCAATTGCCCCGGTCGCGGGGTTGGGGCGACCTATGAGCACGTAGTCCCTCTTAGCTGCCCTTACCGGCCTGACAACATGAGGGAGCACAGATGCGGCTCCCACGGCAACCGTTCCTTTCCCGACCTTTTTCATAAAGTCCCTGCGAGTGATGCCCTTGCCCTTTTTCTTTTTCATGACTCACCTCTCTTATATGCTGAATAGGTTAGAAAAGAGGAGAAGTCCCTCGCATAAGGCGTAACAAAACCCCCTATGCAAGGGGCTCTTTGCTGATCAAAACCTTTGCAGCGTTAGTTGATCAGGTGTCGCCGGCAAGCTTGGCCCTTACTGGTCCCCTTCATCCACAATCGCTACCAGCCTCACCATGGACCCGTCACCGCCGACCCATTTGATCGGCCAGCCGGCAATTGTGACCCGCTTTCCTGTCACCTCGTCAAGATCACCCCCAACGTTCTCCCAGCCCATAATACCATTACCCAGGAGCAGCTTGTGACAGGGTTCCCAGTAGGGAAAGTCTTCGATTACATCCCGCCCCGTCTCCTGCTTGTATTCTTCGCACACGTCGGGGCGCAAGGGACCAGGGCCATGGGGCCCTATGGCCGTCCCCAGAGGATGATCCAGCGCCTGTTGATCCACGCCCACGGCCTTTACTCCCTTTTCAACGAACCATTCTCCGGCTTCCTTGTAGAGCCCGGGTGAATAACAGAAATACTCCGTGTTGTCGCCAAAATGATGATGCCATCCGGAATTGACGATCACGATGTCACCCTTTTCAATCTTGGGCCTTGCATTTTCCAGGTCCTCTGGTGTGATGACCCCCCATTTGTCCTTCGGGATGGACACCACCACACCGGTACCATAATAGTTTTCCAGGGGTAATTCCGCGGTATACATGGGCCCCTTCAGCTTGTTTGCGGGGAGCACATGAATGGGCGAGTCCGCATGGGTCGAGCAGTGCATGGGTGCCGTAATCCATTGGGTCAGCACACCGGCCTTGGAATGATAATGAAATCTTTCCACTTTGACATCAGGAAAATAGGGCCACAGGGGAGTCCCATGACCGAACGGTTGGCTCAAATCCACGAGTTTTTGTTTTCCCATCTTATCCTACCTCCTTTTGTTGTTTTTGGATTTTGTGATGCTTCCATGGAAATTAGAATTCCCCGCTGACCTGGGGTACGGGGTCTATCCAGTGGCATCAAACTTCACATTCCCTTGTCTCTTTCCTTGAGCAGTTTCTCCATATGGGCCTCGAAATACGGGGCCTCCCGGGCCATCCTGTCTCTCAGATCCGGCCCTATCTCCGTGTAATCCTTTCGATCAATAATGGCCCAGAGGGGATGTGGCTCAGCCGGCGGGCAGCCTGCTACAAAGACACCCGAGCCGCGGTACTTCTTCAGGCAGTCCCCAAAGAGGATAACCTTGCTGGGTTCCAGCCCTTCCGGGATCTCCTTTTTGCGGCCGACAAGGATATGAACGTCCGTGTTCTTCTCATACTCGTTCAGGGACTTCAGCTTTTCCATGGTAAGTGCGACCAACGACAGACAGCTGCTACAGGCACCTTCCGTGTCAATCGAGTATTCACTGTATTTCTCGAGCCCTTCAAGGTAGGGTAGCCATAGGGGCTTGAACACCTCCTCTATCTTTCTCCCTCGAACCTCAATGTGTTCTTCCTCAAAATACCCGATTCCCCGCTCCCGGGCCGGCTCAAAGTACGCTACCTTGTTGACATCCAGGCCCACCATGCGACATGCGGTTGCATCCACCGCCACCGGATCCTTTCCGGCAACAAGGCAGCCGAACTCCGTGGGAACCGTGGAGTGAGGCCCGAAGCCCTCAGCAGGGCGGATAAGGTCGGCGATGTTTAGATCGGCCCTGATCACGGACCAGAGGTCCATCATGGCCTGGGCCAGATCCGTCTGGTGCATCTGATAGTGAACCTTGTCCTGAACCACTCCCTTCATGTTCTTGAGCGCGCAGGTAAACACCATGCTACAGTGGGACTTGAAGATGGGCAGATTAATGATGTGCTCCGCCTCCAGGAGAAATCTAGGCAGGCGAATCTTGGTCAGATCAGACCTGGCGTCTCTTACGGGGATATTTATCAGGTCCTTCTCTCTCTTGATATCAACGACCCTGTCCACCCCGGCCTCTTCAGCGGCCTTCAGGATCCCACTCGCCTCCAGCGACTCCATGGTATCACACCCGATGGCCGATGCCTCTGCCAGGATGATTTCCTTGGGCCTGGCCTTCCGAACCTCCTTGATAACAGCATAGATCAAATCGGGATTCGTGTTGACACTGGTCTCGGCAGATGCCACATGTCCTGCGTTGGGCTTGAGGACCACGGTGGACTTGGATTTGATAAGGGAACCGACACCACCGAGGGGCTCCAGTACCTCGGTGACCATCTTTTCAACGTCAGTCCCCTTTGCTATGGAAACGATTGATTTTGCCATTATGCCTCCCCCCTTCCTGTGCGGATGGAGTAGTACCCATCCATTATTGGTTTGTCGGACTGATCATCTGCTCACTAGGCATAAAAGAGCCGGCCGGAAATCTTTGCCGCCGTATCCTTCAACAAGGTTACCATGGATGAATCCTTGCTCCATGTTATCCTCTGGGACGGCCCGGCTACCACAATGGATGCAATGGCTCTTTTTTCGCTGTTGAAAATCGGGGCGCCGATAGCGTTTATCCCGATATCATGTTCTTCCCTGTCCACTGCAAACCCATGTTCCCTTACCTCCCTTAGTTGTTCGAAGAGAACGGCCTTATCCGTTATAGTATTGGGGGTAAAACGGGCCAGATCCTCATCGAGCAACTTCTTCTGGCGTTCAGGTGGCAGAAAAGCCAGGATCGCCTTTGCCCCTGCCGCCACATGAAGAGGCAACACATCTCCAACCGTGCCCGCAAGACGGACCGGCCTTGGCCCCTCGGCGAGGTAAGCAATAATGGTATTCTTCCCTGACAATACCTCCAGGACGATCGTCTCTTCTAACTCATCCCTCAATTCATCCACAAACGGCTTGGCAATATGAATCAGGTTATTGTCAAGGGACTGGTTTATGGCCCGTGCCAACTGCAAGATGGATGGACCGAGAGAGAACTTCCTGGTGTGTGGATCCTGATGGAGAAAATTATGCCTGGCCAGATTCAGCAAGATTCGAGAGACGGTGGCCTTATGCAGCCCGAGCTTATGGCTGATCTCAGAGGTCCCCATTTCCTGATTGTAAGGGGCAAAACAGGAAAGGATCGTCAAGGCCTTGTCTATTGAGTTGACTTTTTTGTCGTCTCTTGCCATGTCGTAGAACCCAGGGCCACGGGGCATGAAAGATCTCAAGTTCATACCCATCAGTCAACCACGGCAATTGCATTGATCTCCACCAGGCAACGGGGGTCTGTGGCCAACTGGACAACCTGAACGGTCGTGGTGGTCGGCTTGTTCTCGCCCAGGTACTCGTTCCACACCTTGTTCAGGGCATCCTGCTGGGAAAGATCAGTCAGGAATCGATTGGCCACCACCAGGTCCGCAAAAGTGGCTCCCACCGCCTTGAGTGATTTCTTGAGATTTTCCATGGTTGCCCGTGCCTGGCCTTCCATGTCATCCGGCATCGAGGCAAACTCCTCGGGCCTGTGGGGATGGCTGTGGTAGACAGGAGCCGCTGTTACACCTGCGATAAAGACCATGGTCCCTCCGCTCACCTTGATAGCAGGTGCGTAGGGCATCCAGACGTCTGGGGCATCCGGCCAATGGACGTGTTCAATTTTCCTTCCCATAATATCTCCTCCGTAATCACCATTAGAAGGATGGGAAATCAGTGAAGCGCGTGTAACCAAAAACCGTGGGACTACAGGAAAATGGTCCCCAAGTTTACGCTCGTCTTCAGGTCAACGGTCAGGGTCTTCTTCCCATATCCTTCGTACTCTATTTGCAAAGCGTATTCACCGCTTCCTTCCTCGAGATTATCGATCTTGAAGTCTCCGTAGTTATTGGTCAAGACTTCACCTATCCTGTTCTTGTCTCCCCTTGTCAGTACTACCTTTGCTCCTTCCGCGCACTCGTCAACATCCCTTAAGGCCACGCTGCCCGCTATAAAGCACTTGGTGTACCGATACAGGTTCTTATAGAATACGCGTGGTTTTGTCTCGTATTGCGGCTGCCAGGCTTCCAGATTTTCCGATTCTTGTAGTGCCTGGATCTGCGCGTCTTCTGCAAGAACAATTTCAAGGGCTCCAGTGGGACAGGCCTGTACACACCGGGGCTGCTTCCACCCTTCTTCCAGAAGATGGACGCACAGGGTGCACTTTTGAGCTACCTGTTTTTCCTCGTTCCACCAGATGGCATTGTACGGGCAGGTTTCCACGATATCCTTCTGGCCCCTGGCCTTGTCCGGGTCTATCAGCACTATCCCGTCCGGCCTCTTATACACCATCCCCTTTTTGGATTTCTTGATACATGGAGCATCATCGCAATGCATGCAGGGAACCGGGAGATACGCCACGTCCACTTTCGGATACTGGCCCCTCTCTCTGCGCAGGATGTTAATCCACCTGTGGCCCAGTCTTGGTTGAGCTGCCGAGTAAGGAGGAAAATCATTCTCATAGTACTCATCCTTACATGCAATAAAGCAATTGTTGCAGTCGTGGCACTTCGCCACGTCAATGACCAGATTCCATTTCTTCATCTTGCCCTCCTCCCCTAGTACTTCTCGATCTGGACAAGGCACGAGTTAGGCGCCTGACCGCAGGAATTCTTGGTTATGTAACGGCTCGGGGTAAGGATGTTCACGCACCCGCAACGATCCGGAGACTCTCCCGGTTTGCTTATCGGGTCATAGTCAGCACAGGATTCATAGGAGTGAACCGTGCCGGGAGGAACCCGCTCTGTCACCTGGGCCGCGCAGATGACCTCCCCCCGATCATTAAAGACCCTGACCAGATCCTTATCCCTGATCCCTCGTTCCTCCGCATCCCGCGAGTTTATAATGATAATCCAGTAGTAATAGCCGTTGACCAGTACCCTGTGGTCCTTGATGTCGTTTACAAAACTCTCCTTGGCGTCCCCCATTGTATGAAAACTGAACTTGGGATGGGGGGTCAGCATTTGCAGCGGGTACTTGTTATAGAGCCTCGTCGTGTGATGCCCTTCCCAGGAAGGTATGTACTTGGGGATGACCGGCCTCTCTTCGTCTCCTGGGTCAAACTTCTTGAGACTGGAAGACTCGAACTCGATCAGGCCGGAAGTGGTCTGAAGGCCTTTTCCGAACTCCTCCTGGGACTCTGGATGGGGGCCCCAGTCCGGCGTGTCTTTTCTCCTGCCTTCCGCGAACCACCTGAGGGCAGGTGTAGGCCTGTAGTCTTCAGGCAGGGGAACGACGAAGTAACCTTTCTCGAAAAATTCATCCCAGGAGATGTGCTCGGGGAGATCACTGGCATCAAACATCCTCCTGACCCAGTCAAGTTCAGTCATGCCCCCTTCCGTATATACATCATAGAGACCCAGCTTTTTGGACAACAGGGAAAAGATCTCGTAGTCTGATTTAGACTCTCCCAGGGGCTCTATACATTTCTTTTGGAGGGTGATGACCCTGTGGTTCACCTGGATATAGGAATCGGCAATGTATCCTGAGCAGTTGGCAAACTCGCTGATATCCCAGCGCTCGAAATTGGTGCATGCAGGCAGTATTATGTCAGCGAACTTGGCCTCGCCCTCGAACCAGACGGACTGGTTCACCACAAAGGGCAGCCTCTCAGTCCTGTAAGCCTTTACGAACCTGTTGGTCTCGTTCATGGTGCCGATGAACGATCCGCCATACTTGTAATACATCTGGATCTCCGGATACCCGTCTGCCGGATACTTGTACTTGTGGAACTGGGCCTCGATGGACTGGCCGCAAAAGCCCTTCCCCCGCCATTCAAACTTGCCGTCCAGGATGATCTCGGGGATCTTGAGCCTGGGGACATGCTGGCCCATGGGAGCGTTTATGCTGGAGCGTGTGGGCCGCTTGTGCATACGATAGACCCATCGGAAACCGGCAGCCGAGTTGTCCACGTCGCCGGCGATTCCTCCTTCAGCGTAACCTGGAAAGACAAACTCCGTATTGCACGGCGTTCCCTGGACCGTACTCCATATGTTGATACCGGGCTTCCCCAGCCCCTGCATGGCAATCAGGCTGATCATAAGCCGTGCCCATTCTCCTCCTGTGGCTGCCCTACAGGCACCACCCCATCCTCCCACGCCCCCAGCAGCCAGCATGGTCTTCTTTGAAGCCCATTCCCTGGCGAGGGCCCTGATTTCTCTTGCAGGGATCGTGGTTTCCTGCTCGGCCCACTCCGGCGTCTTGGGTACACCGTCTTCCTTGCCCAGGATGTAGTCGCGCCATTTTTCAAACCCGACCGTGCGGGTCTCGATGTATTCCCTGTCATAGAGATCCTCGGTTATCCACACAAACGCGATGGCGCAGGCCATGGCGTTGCCCGTGTCCGGCCTAGGAGCAAACCATTTGTCAGAATACATGGCGGCCGTGTGGTTATAGAAGGGGTCGATAAAGACCATCTTGACACCCAGCTCCTTCAGCCATTGACGGCGAGGCGTGCTCTCGAAGGCCGAATAGACACCCTGGGTGACTTCAGGATCACTGGACCAGAATACTATCATTTCGGTATGCTTGAGCGCGTCTTCCAGGAGATCGTACTGTTCAGGAATACCAAGCCTGGAACTGAACCCCCAGTTGTGCATTCCTCCCCAGTGCCATCCCTCCCAGCTGTCAGGGTTGTGATCCGCATAGGTATAACCCACGAGGTTCATAAACCTCATGTAGGTACTGAGACGGTAGCCGATGTTCCCCCACAGGTGATGTGACCCGGGCGTGGTCAGCATTGCGGCGGGACCGTATTCCCTCTTGATTCGTTTCATCTCACTGGTTACGATGTCCACGGCCTCGTCCCAGCCAATCCGCTCATATCCTGATTCTCCCCTCCTGGTGCAATTACGCTTGCCATTGGGATCAAAATCCACCCGCTTGAGTGGATATAGCAACCTCTTGGGTGAATAGATCATTGAACGAAATGCCAGCGAATAGGGCGCAAGAGTCGTTTTTCTCGGGGGAGTGAACCTCCTGCCTCTCGCCTCTATGACCCAGGAGGGTGCATCGCTCTCATCGAATTCTATGGGCGTAATACGTATTATCCGGCCGTCCTGCACATAGACGAAGACAGGCCCGCCCGTGGTCCCGTTGGTCAATCTTTCTACCTTTCCCATGGAATACTCCTTTGTCTGTTAGGTTCCCAAGATTCAAGAACTCACGTTGTACTCCTAATGGCAAATTGCAACAGTGCGTTATATGTCCTGGTCTTGCGCACAAAACCCATAATTCCCTGCGGGACCAGCAACATAATGATGATCAGCAACACCCCCTGGATAATCAGGCTGATTCCCGTGTACTTGGCCAGAAAAAAGTGGAGGAGAACAATGATAAAAGTCCCGATGACAGGTCCCTCCTCGGTGCCCACTCCCCCTATGACAGTGGCGAGTATCATCATCATGGTCCATCTCATGGGGAAGGCGCCCGAGGGCGCAATGTATCCCTGGTACATAAAGAAAACTGAACCGGCTATCGCCGTGACCGCGGCGCCGATGACAAAAGTGTACAACTTCAACTTGAAAATGCTTATCCCGCAACTGGCGGCGGTTTGATCATTGTCCCGAATTGCCGCAAGGCCCATGCCCATTCTTGATGCCAGGATGAACCGTACAAGAAAGATGGAGGCAATCCCGATAAAGAGGGCGAGCCAGTATATACCCGTCATGGAAATGCCGCTCAGGCCCTTTATCATGTAACCGGCTCCCTTGCCATGTATCTGGTCCCCTATGGGCCTCCACAGGAGGAAAACAACCCTCAGTGCTTCGGGGACAACCAATGTCCCGATAGCGAAATATATCCCCCTCAACCTGAACACGGGGATAGATATGAGCATCGCAAACATCCCCGCCACTATTGCCCCCCCGATGATTCCCAGGTAAACAGGCAGACCGTTCCATGTAAACATGACCAGGGTATATCCCCCCAGTCCAATGAATGCAGGCTGGCAGAGGGATATCAGGCCGCTGTATCCACACAACAGGTTCCACATATTTGCCATAGCCAGGTATATGAAGAAGAGAAAGATGTACAGGGACCAGCGCTGGGGCAAACCCGCAACTGGAAGTACCGCCAGCACAGCAACGGCCAATGCTAACAGGGCCAATCCTTTCGTTCCAACGTCGGCAACCTTCACTTTCTCCCCTCCTAGCGGCCGAACAGCCCCTGGGGTCTGACGGCTAATACTACGAGCACCATGACATAGACAATCAGCATCTGGGCCGCGGCTCCGAGGAAATAGGCACCAAGGGTCTGGGCCAGTCCCAGGATCATTCCACCAATGAACGTCCCCAGGATACTCCCCAATCCCCCGAGTATAACGACACCAAAGGCGATGATAAGAAAGGAGATCCCGGATACCGGGGTAAAGGGGAAGGTCAGTCCCAGGAACACTCCGGCTACGGCGGCAATCGCGGCAGCGATTCCAAAGGTAATGGCATATATCCGCGCGGTGTTTATCCCCATCAACTGTGCCACTCTACCGTCCTGGGACGCGGCAATAATGGCCTGCCCCAGATAGGTCTTTTTCAAGAACGCACGCAGGGCGAGCATAACCGCCAAGGCGACGATAAAGTTGAACAGGTAGACCACGGGAACATAGATTTCACCGACCGTAAGGCTTTCCAGGGCGTAAGAGGCTGATAACCCCCTGGACATTGGAGTAAATATGATCTGGTAGGTATTTTCCAGCACCAGGGAGATCCCGAAGGCAATAATCAACGGTGCCTCCATTGATACCTCGAAGGCCCGGGCCATGAGGTACTTCTGGATGGCAAAGCCTATGACGAACAGGAGGGGCACACCCACAACCAGGCTCAAAATAGGGTCTATACCGAGATAGGTCATCATTGCATAGGCAAAGTAACTGCCGAATATGACCAGATCCCCATGGGCTACGTTCAGCAGTCTCATGACTCCGAAGACCAGGGAGAGTCCCATGGCGATAACGGTGTACAATCCGCCCAACAGGATACCCATCATTATGGGTGTGGCCAAATCTATTATCATCTCGTTCATCCCGGATCCTTCCCCGCACTTTTCACACACCAAAGTATGCTTTCTTGATCTTCTCTTCCTCCCTGAGCTCCTCCACAGGACCGCTCAAGACAATGCGGCCTGTCTCCATGATGTATGCTCTTTCTGCCTCTGTGAGGCTTCGCCTCACGTTCTGCTCCACGAATATGACCGTGATACCCCTTGACTTGACCTCCTTTAAGACCCTGTACAGCTCATCAACCACCATGGGGCCGAGCCCGAGAGACATCTCGTCCAGAAGGATGAGCCTGGGGTCTGACATCAACCCGCACCCAATCGCCATCATCTGCTGTTCCCCACCGCTCAGGGTCTTCGCAAGCTGGTTTTTCCTCTTCTCCAATATGGGAAAATGCCTGTAGACATTCCTTAGGTTTTCTTCCCTCTTGGGCCTGGCCTTATGATTGTACGAACCTATCCTCAAATTTTCATAAACAGTCATGTCCGGGAAGATTCTTCTTCCTTCCGGTACCTGGGAAATACCAAGTGCGACTATCTGGAAAGGCTCAAGAGAAGTGATACCCTGTCCGTCAAATATGATTCGGCCCTTTTCGGGATGAATGACCCCTGATATGGTATTGAGAAGTGTGGACTTTCCTGAGCCGTTGGCGCCAATGATAGCCACAATCTCGCCCGGGTTAATCTCCAGCGAGATATCCCACAGGACCTGCAAACTGCCGTATGAGACATCTATGTAATCTACTTCCAGCAGTGCGTTCTCAGGCATTTCCCTACCTAGCTCTCAGTGTGCTGCAAAACAGCAGTCGGTTGGCACAATCAACCAAAATAGGCTTCAATGACCCTCTTGTCCTCCATAACCTCGTCCGGCTTGCCTTCGGCAATTTTTACGCCGTTATCCATCACTATGATCCTGTCAACAGCCCCCACCATGACCTTCAAGACGTGCTCTATCAGGAGAAACGTCATTCCTGCTGAGCGGACTTGCTCCAGGATCTCTAACATCTCCGGAATCTCGGCTTCGGTCAGGCCCGCAGCCACTTCGTCAATCAGCACCAGTGTTGGATTGGTGGCCAGGGCCCTGGCCAGTTCGAGCCTCTTAAGGGTGATGGCATCCAGGTCCCCGGCAAGCATCTCCTTCTTCCCCGTGAGGCCTGTCATGCGTACGACTCTTGCGGCTTCGGCCCGGGCCTCGTCTTTTCGAAGTCCTCTTCCGTATATCGCGGCAACCTGGATATTCTGGAGCGTCGTTAGGTTCTTGAACGGCTGGGGTATTTGATAGGTCCGAGCAATACCAAGTCGGCAGATCCTGTGGGGAGGAAGACCCACGATATCTTTTCCTTTGAACTCTATCTTGCCCCTGTCGGGCCTGTGCTGGCCAGAGATGACGCTCATCAGCGTGGTCTTTCCGGCCCCGTTTGGCCCCATTAAACCTACGGATTCACCCTCATGTATATCAAGACTGATATCATGAATGGCAACGACTCCGCCAAAGTGCTTAAACAACCCGGCTATGGAAAGAATTGGTGTTTTCAATCCTGCAACCTTCCCAAAACTGCTCTTTCCCCTGCCATTCCTGAACTTGGAAGGCAGGGGAAGCTCAGAGATTCATCCAATCCCCGGTTCTAATCGTAGGGAATCGGGAACAGGAGATCAGCTGTGGCCGGCAAGAAATCATGGTTGGAAATGACCACCGGATTATCCCACTTCCAGGGTTTGTCGACCCTTATCCATTGCCCAAAAGAGACCGGATGCCGACTGAAGTTTTCATCGTCCAATACTACCCTCTGGTAGATGGTCATCAAATCCGTCTTCCTGAGGGCTTGATTCACCTTCTCTGTGTCCAGTGACCCGGCCCTCTCAATGGCATCGATCAGTATCTGGACTGACTGGTAGCCCATACCCACGTTCTGGTGCATCGATTCACCCGACTCTTTTATCCATCTCTCATTGAGGGACTGTGGAGTCGTGCTCCCAATACCAGGTGAATCCTGGATGGAGGGGTTCCAGAACATCTCATTACAGACACCGTGCGCCAGATTACCCCCCCAGCCCACGATATCGGGGTAGAAAACCGCTGCCCTTGTGGCGTAAACCTGTTTGGGTTTGAAGCCCATCCTCCGTGCCTGCCTCCACATGGCCCCAAAAAAGGGCCCCGGACAATTGGCCCACAGAATCTCACACTTATACTTCTTCCACTGCCTTATCAGGGATGAGAAATCCGTTGTCTCCATAGGAACGAGGCCGAATTCTTCTTCCGCGCGATACAGGTCAAAGCCGTTCTTTTTCATAACAGGGACAAATGCCAGGTACCAGCCCCTGCCGTCGGGTTCATCTGATGCGAACAGTGCGACTCGCCTGTTGGTCAACCCCTTGAGCTTTTTCATCATTTGCATGTATGGATCCATCATAACATAGCCAAGTTTCCCCGCTCTAAAATCCCCAGGCTTTGCCGGGGTGGCAATGGCAAAACTTGGTGTCCACGTATACTGCCAGGGTCTGTCAAGGGACTTTCGCATACCCATCCACGCCTCATAGGGACCGACCCCCGTAATATGTACTACCTTGTAACGTTCACAGACGGTAGCAATTGGTGCACGCATGTGGGGTGGGTCGATACCGTTTACAATGAAGCTCACTTTATCCTGGAGAATAAGGTTCTGTGCAAGGGTTCCGGCTTTGGTCTCATCGCTCTCATTGTCCAAAATAGAAAGTTTGATGGGTATCTTTTTTCCGTACTCTTTTACGTAAACACCTCCCAGGTTATTGATATCCTCCACAGCCGCCTTAATTCCAAATACGCCACCTCCACCGAAGCCCGCAAAATGGCCTGTCAACCCGGTGCAGACACCCACAGGGATATTCTTGGGCGCCGCTTCTGATAGTGAAGCCTGTGTGGCCCACACACCAAAGACCAGGATGACTATCCCTGCTACAATTAGTGGAAACCTTTTCATAGCTATGCCCTCCTTAGTTGAGTTTTCACCAACATGACGCCTCCCTTGACCGACTTACTTCCTCTATCACCCCCCTTTCCCGTGTAGTGTCAGGATTCCGCTCTGACCCAGTGGAGAAACTAGCTAGCTGCATCATACCCCTCACCCTCAGGAGGGGTACCATGTTTTGCCGCCATCGAAAAAAGGCCTGCTTCTTCCATTGAGGCATAAAATGAGCTATAAGTTGAACCCTGATGAATAGAGACTTTGAATGATTGGATCTATGGTAAAAACAGCCTTGATGCTTCCGAAAAACCCCTGCTCCCTTCGAAGGCCAGCTCCTTTACCGCCGGTGTTTGGCGGTGAGTCCTGAAGATTTCTGCGGTCCCCAGTGGGGGAATCAAGAAGCTTTTTCGAAAGCATCAGCCCTTTGAGATTTATGAGGTTTATACGAGTCAATGAACCTTTCGTCCGACTTTGACATCCCCTATCTGTCAGCTAGAGGAACGAACGAGCACCAGAGCGACAACAGGAGGGCTCCAGATAACATTATTGCTTTATCTCGTATTATGAGATTTAATATCATCATGCAATATTTGTTATACAACAATTTTGAGCAAGTTCTGTCAAAGCTCAAGATACCCAAATATTCTCTATTTTTTCCCAATGGTTCAATACCATGGAAGACTTGCGCCTGTTTTCAACTAATTTCATCAATTTTCATTGAGAAACGTAAAGATCCAGTGGCCAGAGACGGGGACGGGTATTGATTTATTGATTGATTGACTAATTGAAACTGCCTCTTATTGTGCTTGGCATGCCGCGAAGAGCCAGAATTGATACCCCGGGGTGGGCTTCTGCCAGAGCATTGCAGCGTGCAAGCGAAGACCGAATTTAAGGAGATGAACGTATCCTGGGGGATGACAATTTCATTCAGGAGGTTTTGGAAACCTGCCAGGAACAACTCGAACGTCGCTACCACTATGAGGCCCAGGGGTATGATTTTGATTGGCTGGTTGGCCGGGTAGCAAGTGTATGTGGTGTAGAGCACAATATCGTTACGCGACCGGGAAGGTATCCAGAGACGGTTGAAGCCCGCAGCGTGTTATGTTACTGGGCAGTACGGGAGCCTGGCATCACCACCTTGGAACTTTCCAAACGGCTCGCTGTTTCACAACCCACCGCCAGCCAATCGGTAAAACGGGGCGAAAAAATCGTGAAAGAAAAGCAACTCAAACTGATGAGATGATCTATATCAATTAATCAATACCCGTCCCCTTTTTGACCACTTGACTTCCTGCTCCAGCTTTCGTATCAAGTGACTATTCACTCTCTCTACTCAAAGGAGGGGTCGTTATGAGAAAGATCTTTATCCTTTTCCTGATATTTTCATTTCTATTGATGGGTATGGGCTGTGCCGAGTGGAGCCGGATGCAGAAAGGAGCGGCAATTGGCGCCGGTGCAGGAGGTGCACTGGGAGCCCTTATTGGTCATAAGGCTGGCAGCACTGCCGTGGGGGTATTGCTTGGTGCTGCCATAGGAGGGGCTGCTGGAGCCTATATTGGGAACTATATGGACAAGCAGGCCGCTGAGATAGAAAGAGATATCGCGGGTGCGCGCGTTGAGAGAGTGGGCGAAGGGATCAAGATAACCTTTAGCTCGGGAATCATGTTTGACGTTGACAAAGCTGTCTTAAAGGAGCAGTACAAGGGAGAACTCCGGGAACTTTCAACGATCCTGAACAAATATGAAGATACGAATATCCTCCTTGAAGGGCACACTGATTCCACAGGCTCGGAAGAATACAACCTTGATCTGTCAAAAAAGCGAGCTCAGTCTGTGGCCAACTACTTGGCGACTCAGAATGTAAATCCTGCTCGTTTCACCATAATGGGATACGGCGAATCGCAACCCATTGCAAGCAATGAAACCGCAGAAGGCAGGGCCCAAAATCGACGTGTCGAGGTTGCCATTTACGCTAACGAAAAATTGAAGAAAGTCGCTATGGAGAAAACAAGGTAGGCATAAAAGACGAGATTTCAAAACCATTGCCATGAGTTGCGTTGTGAAATCCAGTGAAATCCAAAGGGCATATCACCTACCCCCCAGCTTCAGGTAACAACCAGCGATCCTGAGCTTGCGCTCTAAATCCCGCCGTTCCATCCAGTGAATACTTTGTCCTGGATTGCGTTATCGGGCACCCCCCCGGAGGATTTCCTGTCTTCGATCTTCCAGGATCAATTCAATAGCCTCGTGTAGGTCTGCTCTTGCTTCCTCTATTGTATCGCCTTGTCCATTCGCACCAGGCACTTCTGGGCAAATAGCCCAATATCCACCTTCCAGTGCTGGCTCAATAGTAGCTGGAAACTCAGCTTTCATATTGCCTCCTATTTTGTTTTTGGTAGCCTAATGAAGAAATTCAGCGGGGGCGTGTATCTCCTCCGCTGAAATGACTTGTTAGCGATATGTGTTCATTTCCGGTTTGATCAAATCTTGTCGGACCAATTCCGAAACAATCGCCCCCTCAGTCCTTTCAAAGTAGTTGGCAAGCTCTTTTATTGACTTGCCAGATCTAAACATTTCAGCAACTTGCTTCCTTAAGTCTTCAGTCCAGGGCAGTCCGGCATTTCTTGGCCTCCCTTTCCGGATATTTTCTTGCTGCTTTTCTTCGGTTGATTTCTTACCGGCGGGTCTTTGTATATGTATCTGCTCGGCAGCAACAAAAAGTGCCCTTATGATCTTTGGATGATTATAGGGGCTGTTGTCGGGAAAAACTTCCCCTGTCACGGGATTAATTCCTTTTGCAAGTGTTATGATGATTTCTTTTGCTGTCTTTATATCCATTCTGAAATCTCATTCATCTCGACCGGTTAGGTCAGGGGCCTCTCAGTCCCTTTCCCCCCTGCGCGATAGTTCCCCATAATACGGCTCAAGCCCCTCAAAAGGCAACCCTTAGGGAGTTGCCCGGCTGTTTAACCTCCTAAGGGGCATTCATAGCCCATGATTCACGGCCCCACACAGCCGCCAACAATTTGCTCTCCTTGTTATTCCGTCTACGCCAGAAATACCTGGCATACTCTTACGAATAAGGATTTGCATCGGTCTTTATCTTAATATATCTTCTAATACCAGTGGCGTGCAACTTTAAAACCTCAAAAACCATTATCCTGCCTGGGCCAGTCTTGGAAGGAACGGCAACCCGGTGTCTTCGTCCAGTAGCTGACCAGTAACGTTTGATCAGCAGGTCGGCCTCTCGTCTTCCCATATATTGCTCATTTAGATGTGTGGATCGCAACTGAAGCTTGCTCCTAAAGGAGATGACGAGGGCGAATCGCAACCAGGAGGTTGCTCCTACAGGGGGTACGCCCGTATGACTTAATTCGGATGTTAGCCCGTCTTTTGTTTTGGTCCACATCTGTACTTCGCGTCCAAATGACTCAATATGGAGTTTTATCGCCGAGTTGACATCTGCAAGACCACTCTCATAGGTATCTCCTTGGCCTACAATTATGCCCTTTAGGCCAAGAGGATAAGCAAGATATCCATCTCCACATGGTATGATCTACCGACCGCACCCCTGGGTTTGTCTATAGGCGGCGCGAACGCAGGAGTCCCGATATACCCAATACAAGTGTTGACAATACGTACGACAATACGTACCATTGAAATGTAGATTGATTTACCTGGAGGTAAACCATGCCGACATTTACTGCCACTGAAGCAAGAGCAAAGCTATACAGGCTTATAGACGAGACGGCCTCTTCCCACGAGCCGATTATCATAAGGGGTAAGCGCGGGAGTGCAGTGCTTATTTCAGAAGATGACTGGCGTTCCATCCAGGAAACACTCTATCTCCTTAGTGTCCCTGGGATGAGGGAATCGATTCGTGAAGGCTTGGCCACACCCATTGAAGAATGCACCAGCGAACTTGACTGGTAATGTGGAAAGTCGTATTCACAAAACAGGCTCAAAAAGACGCCAAGAAACTATCTGCTGCTGGTTTGCGCCCAAAGGCTGAACAACTGATTGAAATCCTCCGTGAGGATCCTTACAAGACCCCGCCTCCATTTGAAAAACTAGCAGGAGATTTGGCAGGGGCCTTTTCCCGCCGAATAAACATCCAACATCGGATGGTCTATCAGATTCTTGATGACATAAAGGCCGTCAAGGTTATCCGGATGTGGACCCACTATGAATAAAGTCAGGGAATCTGAATAGTAAATACTGCTTGACATTATGACCAGACCAGACCAGACTATGGTGTTGGAGGTGAGAATCGTGATCGTAACTAATATTTCCCAGGCAAAAGCCCAGTTATCGGCGCTTATTGAAAAAGTCTTGTCAGGCCAAGAAGTAATTATTGGCAAAGCAGGCAAACCTGTGGCCAAACTAGTACCTTACTACCGCAAAGTGCAGCCACGAAAGCCTGGAGCATTACGCGGAAAAATCAAAATTTCAAAAGATTTTGATAAGTTGCCAGAAGATATTGCAAAGGCCTTTGGGATGGTGAATAAATGAATCTCTTGCTCGATACTCATGTGCTTTTGTGGTGGTTGGACGACAATCCCATCCTTTCTGAAAAAGCCAAACGGGCTATTTCAAATCCAGACAATATCGTTTTTATAAGTGCAGCAGTAATATGGGAAATACGAATCAAGCAGGCATTAGGTAAGCTGGTAATCCCAGATAACTTTCTCGAAGTGTTAACCCAGGAATCCTTTGAGATGTTAAATATTACACTGTATCATGCTGACGCTATCAAAGAGTTGCCGTTCCACCATCGCGACCCATTCGACAGAATGCTCATAGCCCAAGCAAAAGTAGAAGGCCTTACTCTCGTAACCCGTGACCGGCACTTAAGAAAATACAAAGTAGAAGTCCTTGAAGCATAAGTTAAACTGCATTGTTAGGCTCTCTACGCAGGCCGCCAAGCGAGCGAAGCGGAGCGCCTGTCTGCCGTGCCGGCACAGGCAGACGGCAGGAAGAAGCTGGGACTCATATGGCCACTCACTTACCGCACTCCTCCCAGGCCATAAGTAGCTTATTTGAGAATCGCGAAACTCCATTTCACGCTGAACCAATACACGTGCTCGCTCTTTGACTTTTGCCCGTATGAGAAGTAACTCCTCGCACAGGGTCTCCAGTTTGCTTTGTAAGGTGTAGTTTTTCTTCCTTGCAGTAGAAGGATTATACGTCACCACCACTGTTCTCTTCTTACCCCAATATTCTCCACTGGTTCGATAAGCAAGCAAGCGCTCCTCGGGCATTCCCTCCTCAACCAGGCGCAAGTTCTTGGGGATATCCAAGGGCTCAAATCGCTCAATGGGTATGGTAGCCAGATCTTGGGCAAAATAGGTGGAATAGGTGGTCACAAAGTGGAACCGAGAGTGTTCATCAATCCAGGCGTAGTTGTCCTCTGAATTCATACCTTTATCTATGACCACGGTAAGACGCTCCTTGGTATTGTGTAAGCCGCAAACGATTCCGAACATCTGATCCATGATGGCTTCAAAGTGCTTACTGTCATGAACATTGCCGGGATAAATCCTATAGTAGAAAGGAAGCCTGGAGTCCCGGGCCACCAGTAGGCCCAGGCCAATTTGACGCAGATGAGACACCCCGTTTCTTCTGAGTCTCCCGATCTTTTGCCGCATCCCACTCGAAACCAGAGGCCTTTTTCATGTGGTCATAGATGCCCGGGAATGGAAAATCGTGCTTCTAACCACTGCGGCAACACACCGGTAGAAGCCGAGAGAATCGGTTTGTTCCACCCGGTCGAGAAACTCCGGTGTCCACTTGCGCAGGTGTTCCAGGAGAAAACCGTAGTCCTCTCCTACAGCGGGTTCATCGGTCAGGGTGGCCAGAAGGCCGAGAAACTCCAGTTCCACGGCGATGTGATCGGCCAGCTCATCCACTTCAAAGCCGTACTCACCGTACAGCCTCTTGAGGCGGACCGTGGATTCTCCCATCAGCACACCCTCCAGGTAGAAGGATCCATAGGGCGGGCAGGGAACCTCGGGCAGGGCGTTGATGAAAAGGTGCACGTACGTGGCCTGTAAGGCCGCCAGATCTTTCTCCACCACGACCCCGGGTGAATGGACTCCCCTGGCAAAAAGAAGGGCCAGATCCCCCTCCCCTGGCCATCGGTCAGGATAGCGAAACGACCTGGAGAGGGCCATCAGTCGGCGGGCATCCAGCCGTTCCCTTTTCATGCCTTTTTCTCCACCCTGGACACCAGGGGCAGCCGGTCCACGGCCAGGATGATCAGAAAGCCCGCATAGGCCAGCGCTCCCAAGACGATAACCATTTCAATTGCACTGGGGAAATAGTTCCAGGCAGTTACGAAGGTTTCTCCCGCGGGGTCGTACTGGCCGGAGGCGATAGGCATGGACCAATGGGTGTCCTGCATACCCAGAGGGGCAATGGTCAGGGGCACTCGGTCGAAGGCTCCGGGCATCAGCATGAAACGGTGCACGAAGAGCCCC
This sequence comes from Deltaproteobacteria bacterium, assembly GCA_019308525.1. Next base: position 589 of record JAFDIC010000016.1, on the reverse strand, counting down.
GCGACCATAAGCAGACAGGCCATCAGCATGGCTCCGGCGCTCTTTCTCACCCTACCACTCAGGAGCATAATGACTCCTGCCAAGGGGGAGAGCACCTCAAAGGCATGGGCCGGAAAATATTCCTTCAATGTTATCGACAGCACATCCATGGACTCCTTCGCACCGTACCAGGCATGGATAAAAAAGTCATTATACATGAAGAAGAGGTGAATGAAGTAGGTAGTGGCAATGAAAACAGAAAGGGTGCGATATGCGGGCTGGTATTGCTCACCGACACCGTAGGCCAGCACGCAGACTACCAGCACCACCGCGGTCCCGCTTGCCAGGGCAAGGGCCACGAAATCCGGTGCCAGCACCGCCGAGTTCCACCAGTCCCTGGCTCCCTGGGTGGCGAAGATCCAGGCTGTTATTACGTGTATTCCAACTGCGGCAACGAGCGAATAGGGGGCCAGGCGCTTGGCCCATCTTTCTGAAAAGGCCCTTGGATCATCCACCTTAATGGCTATTACGGCAAGCTTCCCTGTCATGTCCGGCAGCATCAAGAGATAGAGGTATACCAGGGACAAGAGCGCGTACAGGCTCAGCACGA